>JANQIJ010000153.1 GCA_028282185.1 Rhodospirillales bacterium | reverse complement strand
TTTGACGGTCATGGTCGGAGCTTCCTTGATCCCACTCATTGTCGTCCCCGCGCAAGCGGGGGTCCGGTACTTCCGGAGTCCCGCCACCCGCTTTCGCGGGCACAAGCGTTGCGGGCACGACGGTTAGAGCCTGGCCGAGAATTCGAAAATCGCGTCCAGCGCTTCCTGCCAGTTCTGGTCCTCCGTCCGCCCGGATTTCTTGCGCGGGCTCAGGTGATGGTCGCCGTCCTCGGACCAATGGACTTGAATGGCCGGGGAGAGGGTATAGCCCGGGACCTCGTCCGACGTGCCGAAGGGGTCCCGCGTGCCCTGACAGATCAGGGTCGGGGTCCTGAGGCCGGCCAAATGCTCGGTCCTGAGCTTTTCCGGCCGGCCGGGGGGATGAAACGGATAGCCCAGGCAGACGACGCCACTTGGCATCCGGTTTCGGGGTGTGTCCTGGGCTTCCAGGGACGCAACAAACATGGAGGCCATGCGCCCGCCCATGGACTTGCCGCCGATCACCAATCCCGATGGACCGCCCAAGGTCTCGATCACCTCGCGCCAGGTTTCCAACAGCACCTTGGCCGTATTGGGCGGCCGCTTGACACCGTCGACCCGGCGCTGGGCCATATAGGGAAACTCGAACCGGGCGCAGCGAAGGCCTCGATTGCCCAGCCCCTCCGCGAAGGCCGCCATGAATGGGCTGTCCATGCCGACGCCGGCGCCATGGGCCAGGGCCACGGTCAGGGGTGACGCCTCGGACCCGTCGAAGATGATCTCGGTCATGATGCGAGATTCTTCCGCAGGGCCGCCGCCTCTGAAATTTCCGCATATCCCAGCTTGGCATAGAACGCGCGGGCATGGTCGCGGATGACGTTGGTATGGAGATAGACGGACGGAAGGCCCTCCGCCCGGGCCCAGTCCTCGGCTTGGGTCATCAGCTTCCGCCCGATGCCCAGGCATTGATGGTCCTCGTGCACGACCATGGCCTGGATGATCGCCTCCACCGGTTTTTCCAGGGCGGGGCGGAAGAAGACATGGACCAGGCCGAGAACCGCGCCCGCCCGCTCGGCGAGGAAGACCTGATGGCCGTCGGTCGCCGCCACGGCGGCGAAGCGCCGGGCCAATTCGTCCGCGGCGATGTCATATCCCAGGTGTTGCATCAGCGGCCGGACGCCGTCCAGGTCCGTCTCCGCCATCTCGCGGATATGGAGGTCGCCCGCGATCATCCCGGCTTGCCGCCGCCGACCCGCAGGTTGGCCCCGGCGACATAGGAGGCCGCGTCGGACATGAGGAACAGGATGGTTGCGGCGATTTCGTCCGGCTGGGCGGCGCGCCGCATGGGCAGGGCCGGCACCCGGCGGTCGAGGGAATCCTTGGTCATGTCCGTTTCGGTCAGGCCCGGCGCCACCGTGTTGACCCGAATGCCGTCGGCGACGACCTCTTGTGAGAGCCCGATGGTCAGCGAGTTCACCGCCCCCTTGGAGGCGGCGTAGAGGACGCCGACGCCGGGCGAGCCGATATTGGCCGAGCCCGACGAGACGTTGACGATTGAGCCCCCCGCACCACCCCGTTTGGTCGACATGCGCTTGATGGCTTCCCGGGCGCACAGGAAATAGCCCTGGACGTTGACCGCCAGCACGCGGGAGATGTCGTCCACCTCCAATTCCTGGAACGGTCCCCGGGGGCCGTGAATGCCGGCATTGTTGACCAGCCCCGTCAGCCGGCCCAGGTCCTCGTCGATGCGCCGGAACATCTCCAACACGTCGGCCTCGACCGAACAATCGGCGCGCACCGGGATGGCTTGGCCGCCGGCGTCATTGATTGCCGCGACCACGTCATAGGCGGCCTCCGCGTCGGTGTTGTAATTGACCGCCACCGCATGGCCCGCTTCCGCCGCCATGAGGGAGACGGCCTTGCCGATGCCCCGGCTGCCGCCGGTGACGAGGGTGATTTTGCTCATGCTAATGGTTCCCAGTTGGTCGACGGCTTCTGTCGATTATGCTCTCTGTCAAATCCTGAACCGTGGTCGAGGGGTTTCCGTATTCGTCAGCATCCTGCGCCCGCGCAGCGCATAGCGCCTGCGCATTGTCGGCGGCAAATTGATATCGGTCTTTCAGGGCTGTGTAAGGCAGAACACAGGATTTTACTTTCTTGTAGCCGGGCAAAATCTTGGCCAACCGGTTTATGACCTCGTCTTGGGTTTTCTCACCGTCCGAACGCTCGTAGTGCATTAAGGCCCAGAGCTCGAAACAGGGATTGGAGATGGCGAGCCGAATGTCATTCGCCTTCGCGCTCGAAATAACGTTGGCAATGTCCCATTCGATCCAATTCCCATCAACGTCAAACACGCACCATGTTTCGTCGAAGCGTTCATAGGGGTCGCCATTTCGGCCTCTTGCTCTTCGTGCCGCGTCGTTTCGGCGAGAAGTTGCCTCGGAGAGAAGCCGGTGAGGCGTGTAACCAAGGCCCAAGACCTGAATTTCAACATTCGCGCCCATATCGGCGCAAAACGCATTGAAATAAACAGGCTCTGTCACCTCGCCCACGCACACAATCAGAATTCTCGCATAGGGTTCTTGTGACGGGTGGCTGCGTTTGAGCGTATTGCTCCGGAATTTATGTTTGCTGCGTCTACGCTGCTTCGCCGTTCTCGCCATCCCCGCCCTCAAGAAAGTAAGTCTCGCCCAGATACGGAATTGCCCCGTAACGTCCTTGGAGATAGCCGTTTTCGAATTGTTCCCCCTTTCGGGCATGGAATCGAGTCAATGGATACAACGTTGATCGCCCGGCATGGTCTTTTTCCGTGAACCAGATTTGATCCCTCGACATGGGGCCAATTCGCAAAAGGCTCGCGCTTTGGGTCGTGAATATCAATTGTGCGTTCTTCGTATTGGTTTTCGGGCTGTTGAATATTTCTACAATGCGGCTGGCGATCTTGGGATGAAGGCTGGCCTCCAGTTCATCAATAATCAGCGTTCCGCCTTCTTCGAGCGCAGGCAGGATAAGGGGCAAATAGGAAAACAGCATCCATGTTCCTCTGGACTCGTGTGTCGGATCCAGGAACTCCGCCTGTCCGTGCGCGGTCGTGTGTGCGAAATGCAGTTCTCCGGCATCGGAATCGAAAACCGGGGTCATCTCGATCTGCGCCCTATACTCTTTCGAAATTCGATCAATCGTGTCTTTGAATGCCTTGTTCAACTCCGTATTGAGGCGATCAGCAAGTTCATTGCTCGGCACATCCTTGAAGACGTAATCAGAGATGCCGAGGTCCGCCATTGCCAGAAACTCGACGATACGAGACCGGTAGCTTTCAGACTTGGCGAATTGTGAAGCCGTGACCCGTCGGAATCTAAACTGATCTGGTTTGGTTAGCCTGAATTGATTTCGAATTGCGTCCGCAACTGGATCAAGCATTTGATGGTTTTTTTCTGCTGCCACCGAGAGAAACAAACTATCTTTGCGTGTCAGAGAGGCCGTGACGCGGTTTTGTCCCCTAAGGGAAGGACCAAAATAATAGGGGTCCTCTTCGGAAGCGTCTCGTTCGAACCACACGACGGGTTGTCCCTTGGGATAAGCGATCAACCACTCTTCGTGTACCTTATTGCGATCGTGAATGACTCCATAACGGTAACGAATGTTATCGACCAGGAAGTCTAATTCGAACTCAGATGGTTTTTGACCGGACTCATGGTCCAATTCAAAAGGTGTATAAGGCAGCCCACCTTCGCCACCGAGCAGCTTCGTCGAGTGAGTGACCAGCGTGATCAGGTGCGCCAAAGAGGACAGAAAGTTGGATTTTCCAGAAGCATTGGCGCCATAGGTTGCTGATACGCGGAGCGCCGCTTCCTTGCCGCGAGGCAAGGGCACAAGGCGATCAGGAGAATCCTTCAATGATTGGGCTGCAATCATCGAAAACTCTACTTGGTCGCGGATCGATTTGAAGTTCTTGATTTTGAACTTCAAAAGCATGTTGTTCCCTCCCGGAACGCCGTATATCGGCTATATTTCCTGAAAATGTGCGCCGAATTTGCGAAAATCTCAATAATTTTGAATCATAAACCTTAAATGTGTATGAATTTCGTATGAGTGGGATGCGTGCGTTGATATGCCGTTGGCAGTAGACCAAGGCATCCCGTGAGGTCTATGTAGACTGCATATCTGGTTGTTTTTAAGAGGCGGCCTAGGCCGCCTTGGGCCGCTTGAACTCGGCGAAGAAGTCATTGCCCTTGTCGTCGACGACGATGAAGGCCGGGAAGTCCTTGATCTCGATCTTCCAGATCGCTTCCATGCCGAGCTCCTCGTATTCCACCAATTCGACCTTGCTGATGCAGTCCTGCGCCAGGCGCGCCGCCGGGCCGCCGATGGAGCCCAGATAGAACCCGCCGTGCTTGGCACAGGCGTCGGTCACCTGTTTCGAACGGTTGCCCTTGGCCAGCATGATCATCGAGCCGCCGGCTTCCTGGAAACGGTCGACGTAGGAATCCATGCGTCCCGCCGTGGTCGGCCCGAAGGAGCCGGAGGCGAAGCCTTCCGGCGTTTTCGCCGGCCCGGCGTAATAGACCCCATGGTCCTTGAAGTACTGGGGCAGGCCCTGGCCCGCGTCCAGACGCTCTTGCAACTTGGCATGGGCGATGTCGCGGGCGACGATCAGCGAGCCCGACAGGCTGAGGCGGGTCTTCACCGGATACCTGGACAGATCGGCCAGAACCTCCGTCATCGGCCGGTTGAGATCGACGGCGACGACCTCGCCGCCCAATTCGTCGGCGGTGACGTCCGGCAGATACTTGGCCGGATTGGTTTCCAGCTGTTCCAGGAACACCCCGTCCTTGGTGATCTTGCCCTTGGCCTGGCGGTCGGCGGAGCATGAAACGCCGATGCCCACCGGGCAGCTGGCGCCATGGCGCGGCAGGCGGATGACGCGCACGTCGTGACAGAAATACTTGCCGCCGAACTGGGCGCCGATGCCCATGTTGCGGGTCAGTTCGTGGATTTTCTCTTCCCATTCCAGGTCGCGGAAGGCCTGGCCGTATGGGTTGCCCGCGGTCGGCAAGTCGTCCAGGTATTTGGTCGAGGCCAGCTTCACCGTTTTCAGCGTCAGTTCGGCGGACGTGCCGCCGATCACTACGGCCAGGTGATAGGGCGGACAGGCGGCGGTGCCGAGCGTGCGGATTTTTTCGTCCATGAAGTCGATCAGACGTTCCGGGTTCAACAGCGCCTTGGTCTCTTGATAAAGGAAAGTCTTGTTGGCCGATCCGCCGCCCTTGGCGATGAACAGGAACTTGTAGGCGTCGCCGGGTTCGGCGTAGATCTCGATCTGTGCCGGCAGGTTGTTGCCCGTGTTCTTTTCCTGGAACATGTCCAGGGGCGCCACCTGGGAATACCGCAGGTTGGTTTCGACGAAGGTCTTGCGCACGCCCTCGGAAATCGCTGCTTCGTCGTCGAAGCCGGTGAACACGTTCTGGCCCTTCTTCGCCATGACGATGCCGGTGCCGGTATCCTGGCACATGGGCAGGATGCCGCCCGCCGAGATATTGGCGTTCTTCAACAGGTCGAGCGCCACGAAACGATCATTGTCGGACGCTTCGGGGTCGTCCAGGATCTTCGACAGTTGCTGCAAATGCGCCGGGCGCAACAGGTGGGAAATGTCGTGGAACGCCTGTTTGGTAAGCTCGGTGATGGCGTCTGCCTCGACGGTCAGAACCTGGCGGCCGTTCATTTCGGAAACGCTGACCCCGCCGTCCATGATCTGTTTGTAAGGCGTTTGGTCCGGGCCAAGCGGAAACATCGTGTGATGATCGGTGGTCATCGTCGCTGTCCTCGGTCTGCTGGCGGCGGGTGTTACTTCTTGCGGAAGGTGTCGAGGGCAATGACTTCGCCCATCTTTTCCTCGTCGACTGCACCGCCGCCGTCGTCGTTGTTCGACGCGTCCTGCGACGGCGCCTGTTCCGGATGATGGCCGTCGTCCTCGACCGGCTCGTCCTCTTCCGAGGTGACCATCTTCAATTGCAGGCCGAAGTTAACCGATGGATCGGAAAACGCCGTGATCGCGCGGAACGGCACGCGCAGGCGTTCGGCCTTGCCTTTGAAGTAGAGCGTGATCTCAAAGGCGTCCTGATCGACGTGCAGGTTATCGAACTGATGCTGTATGACGATTGTCATCTCGTCCGGATGCTGGGCGTGCAAGTAGGGCGGCACGACCACGCCCGGGTCTTCCATGCGAAAGGTGACGTAAAAATGATGGTCGCCCGGCAAACCGTCCCGTGCCACCAGGGCCAGGGCGTTTCGGATCACGGTGCGGAGCGCATCCTCGATCCAGACGTCGTATCTCAGCGGGCTTTCTTCCATGCCCCCGTTTTAGCAGGGATGGCGCCCGCCTGTCTTGGCGAAAACGTGAAATTTCCCGCCGCCGCGTGTTGCGTTGCAGCGAAGGGGCGCTGTGGAGCAATGGCCCGCTCGACAAAATCTTCGGTTGAAGCGGGGAGATGGCCCCCTGTCGCCCCGGATGACGATAAGTTCCCGCCGCCGCCCATCGGCTTGCCCGCTGGCAAGCCGCGGTCAACCGCGACCCCAACAACGGGGTCGGACCCAAAACCGGGCGGTGCAAACGAAGTGGCGGGCTTCTGTTGCCCAGAAGGGTGCGCGCCCGCCGAACCCCCCATCGGCTTGCCCGCCGGCAAGCCGCGGTCAACCGCGACCCCAACAACGGGGTCGGACCCAAAACCGGGCGGTGCAAACGAAGTGGCGGGCTTCTGTTGCCAGGTGCCCGCCGAACCCCGTTGTCGTTATGGCGTGTTAGGCCGCGACAGCAAGTGCTTCCGTGTTATCGTTGGCACTTATCAAAATGGCCCGATAACGGCGGTACCATGCCGGGAACAGGCCTAGCCTTTACCACACGCGTCGATCCTATTTCGCCCCCATCATCAACTGCGCGCCGGTCCTGGCCCGGGGTCTGCCGGATCGGGTCCGGTTCAAATTGCCCCAACGCAGTTGGTGGTGGAGGCGCCGGGTACCGCCCCCGGGTCCGCAGTGCTTATTCCGCTAGGCGTTTAGCGCCATAGCCGGCAAGCCGGCACCGCTAATATGGTGGAATCGTGGCGTTTTCGCAAGCGAGCGCCGGGCGGCGCGATCGACTGGATTTGCGCCGTCGGCCGGTCAACGCCGCGAACCGCCCAATTCATCGCCAAGAACCGGATAGCCGACGGATTCAGGATCGGTTTAGCTTCCCTGGAACCCCACATAGGGGCGGGCGTTGAGAAGGCGAAATGGGTGAAGTTGACAAGTCGTCTGATGCGGGATGTCGGGCGCGATGCGCTGGTTGATCCTCGCGGCATGTGTCCTGGCGCGCTTGGGCATCGGTCTGCAGTTCATCGCCATCGCCGCCTTGATGCCGGCGATCCGCGCGGACCTGGGGCTGAGCTATACGCAGGTCGGGCTTCTTTTGGGGCTGTTCATGGTCACCGGCGTGTTCCTGGCCGTGCCGAGCGGCATGATCGCTGGTCGCTGGGGCGACCGGCGGACCCTGTTCGTCGGCTTGGGGGCGCTGACCGTGGCCGCCGGCCTGCAGGCCGGGGCCGAGAGCTTCGCCGTGCTGTTGGCCGGCCGGGTGCTGGGCGGGCTGGGCGCCGTGTTCGTCACGGTGACGGCGGCGAAAATTCTCACCGATTGGTTCCTCGGTCGGGAAATCTCGACGGCCATGGGCTTCCTGGGCTTGTCCTGGCCTCTGGGGATCGCGCTTGGTCTGTCCCTATTGCCGTCTCTGGCGGCGATCTGGGGATGGCGCGGGGCTGTATTGGCCATGGCCGCATTGCCGTTGCTCGCCGCCGCCGCCGTTTTGGCGTTGCCGCGACTGGGCCGTGCGCCGGACGGGACGCCCGGTGCTCCTCGGGACCCGCCGCCATTGTGGTCGATCACCTGGCGCGAACTGTTGGCGGTGGTTGTCGGGGGGATTGCCTGGCCGCTGATGAGTTCCGGCGGCTACGTGGTGTTTTCCAGCTACGCCGCCGAGTACATGACAAGCCGCGGGTTCGGCCATGCCCAGGCGGGCCTGGCGCTTGGCCTGATGTCTTGGCTGTTCCTTTTGACGATTCCCCTGGGCGGCTGGCTCGCCGACCGCCTCGACCGGGGCGACCGGTTGTTTTGGATCGGTTGCTGGCTGAGTGCCCTGACCATCGCCGCCGTGCCCCTGGGCGGTCCAATTGTGCTTTGGGTCGCGCTGACCGCGATCATGGGAATCACCGTCGGGCCGATCATGGCCCTGCCTGGCGCCTTGTTGTCGCCGGCAAGCCGGGCCACCGGCCTGGGCGTCTACTACGCGATCTATTATCTGGGCACGGTAATCCTGCCGGCGCTGGCCGGCTGGCTGCTCGACGTCACCGGGCGGTCCGACTGGGTGGTTTGGTTCGCGGCCGTCTGCCTGCTTGTGGCACCGCTTTTCCTGACGTGGTGCCGGGCGCTCCAACGGCGCTGGACTCTCGGCGGGTAGGGTTTGTCAGGCGCGGTGGCGGGTCGGCGATTCGCGGCGCCTGCGGCTCGTGGCCGGGAAGGTATCCGGCCAAAACCGCCTGAATCTTCGGACCGCGCAGCCCCTGCTTGGATCGGACCCCGGCGTTGGATTACACTGGCTACCATGGAGCAATATCACGATCTTCTGCGCCGTGTGCGGACCGAGGGCGTCATGCGCGGCGACCGGACCGGCACCGGCACGCAAAGCGTCTTCGGCCACCAGATGCGCTTCGATCTCGGCGCCGGGTTTCCCTTGGTGACGACCAAGAAGCTGCACTTGAAATCGATCATTCACGAACTGCTTTGGTTCCTGGCCGGCGACACCAACATCAAGTACCTGAAGGACAACGGCGTTTCCATCTGGGATGAATGGGCCGACGAGAACGGCAATCTGGGGCCGGTCTACGGCCATCAATGGCGGTCCTGGCCGACGCCCGATGGCGCGACGGTCGACCAGATCACGGACGTCCTCAAGTCCATTCGGGAAAATCCCAGTTCGCGGCGGCATATCGTCTCCGCCTGGAACGTTGCCGATGTGGACAACATGGCGCTGCCGCCCTGCCATTGCCTGTTCCAGTTCTATGTCGCCGACGGCAAGCTGTCCTGCCAGCTCTACCAGCGGTCCTGCGACATTTTCCTGGGCGTGCCCTTCAACATCGCCTCCTACGCCCTGTTGACCATGATGGTCGCCCAGGTGACGGACCTGGAACCGGGCGATTTCGTCCATACCCTGGGTGACGCGCATCTTTACGTGAACCATCTGCAACAGGCCGACGAGCAACTGACCCGTGAGCCCCGCGCCCCGCCGGAAATGTGGATCAATCCGGCGGTGACCGATCTGTTCGCCTTCAAATACGAGGATTTCGAGCTGCGCGGCTACGACCCGCATCCGCATATCGCGGCGCCGATCGCGGTATGATGCGGACAGCCCGGCCCAGGCGGATCGCTTTCTAGATGTACCGGGACACGCCCGTCACGCTTGTCGTCGCCATGGCGGAAAACGGCTGTATCGGCCGGGACGGCGATCTGCCATGGCGTATCCCGACGGATTTGAAGCGGTTCAAGGCGGTGACCATGGGTCATCCCATGATCATGGGGCGCAAGACCTATCAGTCCATCGGCCGGCCGCTGCCGGGCCGGCCCAACATCGTCATGACCCGTGATCGGGACTACCGGGCGGACGGCGTCTTGGTCGTCCATGACCTGGACGATGCCCTGGAACTGGCCGCGGGGCACGGCAGCGGCCGGATCATGGTGATCGGCGGCGCCGATATCTTCGGCCTGGCCCTGCCGGTCGCCGATTGCCTGGATGTCTGCGAGGTCCATGCCGAGGTCCCGGGCGATACGTTTTTTCCGGCATTTGATCCAGCGCAATGGCAGGAAGCCTCGCGCGACTATCATGAGCCGGAGCAAGATGGCGCCCCGGCGTTCAGTTTCGTCGTGTATAATCGGGGCGTGTAGTCCTGGGCGGTGGCGCCGCCCGGCCGAGCGGAGGCCCAGCCGGAGGAGGCCCGGCTGGAGAAGGAAGGAGAGACACCATGCCCAAGCTTTCCATGAAGCAGGACCTTAACGTCGCCGCCGATCAGGTCTGGAACCTGATCGGTCATTTCAACGCGTTGCCCGATTGGCACCCCAGCGTCGAAAGCAGCGAATTGAAGAACGAAGGCCAGGTGCGCAAACTGGCGCTGGTTGGCGGCGGCACCATCGTCGAGAAGCTGGAGAAGGTCAATAAGGACACCCGGACCTATTCCTACACCATTGAAGACAGTCCGTTTCCGGTGAAGAACTACCGCGCCGAACTGACCGTGCACGACGGCGATGACGGCTGTTCGGTCGAATGGTCATCCGAATTCGAAGCCGCGGGCGTGCCGGAAAACGACGCCATGAAGCAGATTCAAGACATTTATCAGGCCGGGTTCGACAATCTGAAGAAGATGTTCGGCCAGTAAGGACCTGGTCTAAGTCTGCGCCAGCCACCCGGACGGGACGCGCGACAACCGACTATTGGAAGACGATTTTTGGCCCGGCCGGCGCGGCGTCGCCGGTGGCCAGCGCGATGCTGTCCCAGACCTGGCGGGCGATGGCCCGGTAGGTCTGGGCGTGTTCGCCTTCCGGCTCGGACACCACGATCGGCGTGCCGCCGTCGGCATTGATCCGAATGTCGATGTGCAGTGGCACCTCGCCCAGGAAATCGACGCCCAGCCGGTCCGCTTCCGCCTTGGCCCCGCCATGGCTGAAAATTTCCGTGCGCTCGCCGCATTTCGGGCAGGAGAAGTAGCTCATGTTTTCGATGATGCCGAACACCGGCACGTCGACCTTGCGAAACATGTTGAGGCCCTTGCGGGCGTCCAGCAGGGCGATGTCCTGCGGTGTCGAGACGATCACCGCACCCGTCAGCGGCACGCGCTGCGCCATGGTCAGCTGAGCGTCGCCGGTGCCCGGCGGCATGTCGACCACCAAGACGTCCAATTCGCCCCAGTTGACGTCGCGCATCATCTGTTCAAGCGCCGATTGCACCATCGGGCCGCGCCAGATCATCGGCGTTTCCTCGTCGACCATGAAGCCCATGGACATGACCTTGACGCCGTAGTTTTCCATGGCGTCGAGCGTCTTGCCGTCGACCGATGTCGGTTGCCCGGAAATGCCCATCATCCGCGGCATGGAGGGGCCGTAGATATCCGCGTCCAGCAGGCCGACGCGTTTGCCTTCGGCGGCCAGGCCGAGCGCCAGGTTGACCGCCGTGGTGGATTTGCCGACCCCGCCCTTGCCCGACGCCACGGCGATGATCGAGGTCACGCCGGGCAGCAGGTCCGGTCCGGCCTGCGGCTGACCGCCGCCAGGACGTCCGCCGGGTCCGCCCGCCTGCGGCGGCGGGGCGCCGGCACCGGCTTGCGGTGGCGGGGTGCCGCCCTTCTTTTCGGCGGTCAGCACCGCCGTCACCGTCAACACGCCGTCCAGGGCATGGACTGTCTTTTCGGCCTGCTTGCGCAGGTCTTCCATCTCGCCGGCGCGGGCCGGATCGATCTCGATGGCGAAGGCGACATGGCCGTCTTTGCTTTGCAGGCCCTGCACCATGCCGGCCGCCACCAGGCTCTTGCCGGTTGCCGGGTCGGTCACGCCGTCGAGTGCCGCCAAGATACGTTGCTGATCGTGGTCCGCCATCCTTGAAATCTCCGAACGATAAGACGATATTCCCCCTGCGCCGGGGTTAATGCCTCAAAGGCCGCCGCCATTGCAAGCCTCCGAAGCTTTTCGGGCAGGTCTGCGAACGGGCGCGGCCAGGGCGTGACTGCGCATTAGGACATGGGGCGCGGGGCGACGATTACAAGGCCCAGCGCCGGGCATGGCAACCCAAACAGAGAGGATTTTTCCCGATATGGCCTGGAATCCAAAAGGCGGCGGCCCGTGGGGCGGCGGTAGTGGCGGCGGTGGCGGCGGTGGTCCCTGGGGCGGCGGCGGCGGCCCGCGGGGCGGCGGCCCGACCCCGCCGGACCTGGACGAACTGCTGCGTAAGAGTCAGGCCAGCGTGCGCCGGTTCATGCCGGGCGGCGCCGGCGGCATTCGCGGTGTCATCCTGATCGGTCTGTTGGTTGTTGCCGTCTGGCTCGGCAGCGGGTTCTACCGCATTCAGCCGGGCGAACAGGGCGTGGAGCTGTTGTTTGGCGAATTCGTCAAGCGGACCGGGCCGGGCCTCAACTATTGGCCGCCCACCCCCGTCGGCGAGGTCATCAAGGTCAACGTGGAAAACACCAACACCATCAACATCGGGTTCCGCGGCCCGGGCGCCGTTGGCCGTGGCACCGGATCGCGCGATGTTTCCCTGGAAAGCCTGATGCTGACCGGCGACCAGAACATCGCCGACATCGATTTCATCGTGCAATGGCGGATCAAGAACGCGGCCGATTACCTGTTCAACATCCGCGATCCGGAGGGCACCATCAAGGTGGCGGCGGAAAGCGCCATGCGTGAAGTGGTCGGCCAGACCACCTTGGAAAACGCGATCACCGCCAACCGGGCCAGCGTCGAGGGCCGGACCCGCGAACTGCTGCAGAAGATTCTTGATCAGTACGGCGCCGGCGTGACGGTCGCCGAGCTGAAGATGCAGAAGGCGGACCCGCCCAAGGAAGTGATCGACGCCTTCAACGACGTGCAGCGCGCGCGCCAGGATCAGGAACGTTCGGTCAACGAGGCCATCGCCTACCGCAATGACATCGTGCCGAAGGCCAAGGGGGAAGCGGAAAAGCTGATCGCCCAGGCGACGGCCTACAAGGCGCGGGTGATCAAGGACGCCCAGGGTGAAGCCGAACGCTTCATCTCGGTCTATAACGCCTACCTGACCAACACCGATGTGACCAAGCGGCGGTTGTACCTGGAACGCATGCAGGAAGTGCTGTCCGGCGCCGACAAGATCATCATCGACGAGGGCGACAATGGTTCCAGCGTGGTGCCTTATCTGCCGCTCAATGAACTTAGAAAGTCGGGAGGCTCCTGATGAAACGCTCCGGTCTGATCATTCTCGCGGTCCTGGTGGTCGCCATCGGCATCGGCACGTTCTCGGCGCTGTTCACCGTGCGCCAGGACCAGCAGGCCCTGGTCCTGCAGTTCGGTAACCCCGTCCGGGTCGAGCGGACGCCGGGCCTCAAGTTCAAGATTCCCTTCATCCAGAACGTCGAATATTACGACCGGCGGATTCTCGACCTCGACCCGCCGGTGCAGGAAGTCATCCTGGCCGATCAAAAACGCATCAATGTCGACGCTTTCGCCCGCTATCGCATCGTCGACCCCTTGGAATTCCGTAAGCGCGCGGGCACGGACGCCAACTTCCGCCAGGTCTTCGGCGGCCGGCTGAACGCCGGAATCCGCTCGGAAATCGGCAAGATCCTGCTGCCGGACATGCTGACCGAAAAGCGTGGCCAGGTGATGGACCAGATCGCCGAGATCCTGGCCGCCCAGGCGCCGGAATTCGGGGTTGAGGTGACGGATGTGCGGATCGGCCGCACCGATTTGCCGGAAGCGACGTCCCAGGCGGTGTTCAACCGCATGCGATCGGATCGTGTCGCGCAAGCCGCGGAACTGCGCGCCAAGGGTGAGGAGCAGAAGCTGAAGATCACGGCCGAGGCCGACCGCGACCGGGTCATCATCCTGGCGGAAGCCCGGCGCAAGTCGGAAATCCTACGCGGCGAAGGTGATGGCGAACGGACCCTCATCCTCAACGGTGCCTATGGCAAGGATGCGGAGTTCTTCGATTTCTACCGATCGCTCGAAGCCTTGGGTCAGGCGGTGAACGAAGGCACCTCCATGGTCCTAAGTCCCGATTCCGAACTGTTCCAGTTCTTCAATGCCTTGACAGACGGCACCAAGCGGAGCCGTTAACTGGTCAAGCCCCCGCCCTTTGTTTTTCCGAAGGACGACGTACCGTTAAGCGCGGAGGGGCCTGATTTGACCGAATTGTGGATCGCCCTGGGCCTTGTCCTGGTCATCGAGGGGGCGCTGTATGCCCTGTTCCCCGAGGGCATGCAGCGGATGATGGCGGCGGTTCAGGAGATGTCGCCGCAAATCCTCCGCAGCGCCGGGCTGGCGGCGGCCTTGACCGGTTTCGTCGTGATCTGGTTGATCAAGGGCTAGACCGCTGCTTGCCGGGTATGCGCGGCGTCGAACAAGACCGGAATGGGCGGGCCTGTCAAAATCTTACCCGGCACCGGTCATTGAACGGCCATATTCCGGGAACATATCTGGGCTCGATCGGGACTGCGGGTTCGACCTTCGGGGTGGCGGCGGTCCCCGGTGTTTAATCTTCCGGGAGCCCGTGGCATGATCCGTAAAGTCACGACCCCCGCGAACCCATGGAAGGATGACAGGTGACGCCATGAAAACGCTTCGTGTTCGCAAACCGGATGCGCCGCTCGCCCTGAGCCAGTCCCGCCGGCCCGACCGCATGATGGGCCTGGGGGTCATCGCGGCGGCGGTGGCATTGGCGCTCTATGTGATGATGGCCCAGGCGGCAAACGCCCGGCCGGCGCCCAACGGTTTCGCCGATCTGGCGGAAAGGCTCTTGCCCTCGGTTGTCAACATTTCGACCAGCCAGGTCGTCGAAAGCCGCAATTTCGAAATGCCGCAACTGCCGCCGGGCTCGCCCTTTGAAGACTTCTTCAAGGAGTTTTTCGATCGGGGACAGCCGGGCAACCGGCCCCAATCGCGCCGCGCGACCTCGCTCGGCTCCGGCTTCATCATCGACAATGACGGGCATGTGATTACCAACAATCATGTGATCCAGGACGCCGATAAGATCGAGGTGATCCTCCAGGACGACACGCGCCTCAAGGCGGACATCGTCGGCCGCGATCCGAAAACGGACATCGCCGTCCTCAAGGTCGACCTCACGGGGCAGACCTATCAGGCGGTCTCGTTCGGCGATTCCGAGGTCGCCCGCGTCGGCGATTGGGTGGTCGCCATCGGCAACCCCTTCGGTCTCGGCGGCACGGTCACGGCGGGCATCATTTCCGCCCGCGGCCGTGACATTTCCGCCGGTCCTTACGACAATTTCATCCAGACCGACGCGTCGATCAACCGCGGCAATTCGGGCGGCCCGCTGTTCAACCTGAAGGGCGAGGTGATCGGCATCAACACGGCCATCTTCTCGCCGTCCGGCGGCAGCGTCGGCATCGGTTTCGCCGTGCCGACCTCGACGGCGCAGCCGGTGATCTCGCAATTGATCAAGCACGGTCAAGTCAAGCGCGGCTGGCTCGGTGTGCATATCCAGCAGGTCACGCCGGAAGTTGCCGAAAGCCTGGGCCTTAAGGAGCCGACCGGGGCCCTCGTCGCCCAAGTGATCGAAGACGGTCCCGCGGCCAAGGGCAAGATCCTGCGCGGCGACGTGATCCTGACGTTCAACAAGCGCAAGGTCCCCGAAATGCGCAAGCTGCCGCGTATCGTCGCCGATACGGAAGTGGGCGTCGACGTCCCGGTCGAGGTCTGGCGCGAGAACAAGAAGCTGACTTTGAAGGTCCAGGTCGGTGAGCTTAAGGAAGACGACCAGGTGGCGGCGCTCAGCGACCAGGACGCCGGCGGCGACGTCAAGCCCAAGGTGGTTGACGATTTGGGTCTGACCCTCTCGGCGGTCAATGAGGACACGGCCCGCAAGTACAAGCTGGAAGGCGACGCCAAGGGTGTGGTCGTCACCGAGGTGGCGGGCGCGGGCCCGGCAGCGGAAAAAGGCGTCAGGCCCGGCGACTTGATCGTCGAGGTCGGTCAGGAAGAAGTCGCCAATCCCGGCGACGTGGAACGCAAGGTCAAGGAAGCCCGCGATTCCGGCCGCAAGTCCGTGTTGCTCCTGGTCCAGGGACAGAACGGCCTGCGCTTCGTCGCCATTCGGCTGGGCAAGAGTTAGAGCATCGGGCGATTAATCTGCAATGCATCCTGTTGCCTTGAAGTAGTTCCAACATTCCTTAGGCGTGAACAGGCCGCAGATGTGGCCGACGGCCC
>JANQIJ010000152.1 GCA_028282185.1 Rhodospirillales bacterium | reverse complement strand
GGGCCGTCGGCCACATCTGCGGCCTGTTCACGCCTAAGGAATGTTGGAACTACTTCAAGGCAACAGGATGCATTGCAGATTAATCGCCCGATGCTCTAGCCGGGGCCGCCGGACGGCCCCCATGGGGCCAGCGGGTGACGCCGATCAGCGGTTCACGGCGACGGCAACCTCGTTGCGCCGCATGAACGGCAGGGTCCAGGGCGGGTCGTAGAAATAGGCGACGGGCGCGCCCTGGGCCCGCCAGGGGCCGGCCTTCAACTGTGTCATCAATTTCGTGGTTTCGCGCCGGACGGCGTTTGATCCGGTCGAGCCGGTGAACCTCAGGACCGCCATGGTGCGGGGTTCCAGGGTGACCAGCGAGACACGGGCGTCGGTCGGTCGGGGGGCCGTTTCGGGGGTGAACTCGGCCGGTAGGAAAAAGCGCATGCGCGTCGTCCCGTCGTCGCCCCGGTTGGTCTCGACCGGCGCGGTCATGTCGATCTTGGTGCCCGGGCCGGTGGTTTCCACGGGCACGGTCATGGCGATTTCCCGGGTCCCTTCGTTGGCGCCGGAGATGTAATCGAACAACAGGCGGAAGGCCGAATTGCGCCCTTCGCGGACGCCCGAGGCCTCGGCCGAGGCTTGCGCCGCCAGGCGGGCACCGTAACGCCGGACCTCGATCCCCGGCGCCAGTTCCGCGACCACCTCATAGGCCGGCGCCTCGTAGCCGTCGCGGATGCCGGCGACGGAACAGGCGGTCAAGGCGAGCGGCGCCAAGGCTGCGGCGAGTTTGCGTGTCATGACCTTGGTACGGCGGCGGCCGGCCCGTGGATCAGGGGGCGGCTCAGGCCGCCAGCGTTTCCTGACGCCGATCCGGGGATCAATCGGGGCCGATCAGGCGCTCCAGGTCGTCGGGCATGGGGGCGGTGTCGATGACGTCTTCCAGTTCCTGCAGGCGCGCCGTCAGATCCGTCGCCGTCGCGGTGACACGCGCCTCGCCGGCGACCCGCTTGATGGTTTCCTGCATGCGGTCCATGGCGCCGCGCATCTGGGCGATGACCTGTTCCGCCGCCTTGCTCTGTTCCTCGGAACGGACGAGGATCGTCTCCAGCTCCGTCACCCGGGCGCGCAGGAAATCGATTTCCTCGCCCTGGCTGTCCTCCAACATGACGGTTTCCAGTATGGTGGTCGCGCATTGTCCGATCTGGTCGCGCAGGCTTTCGATTTCATCATTGGCGGCGGACAATAACTCGCGATGCTTCTGCAGGTCCTGCTGCAGTTTCTCGACGGTCGGATCAGACATACGTTCACTCCGGCGAAGACCTCCCCCCGGAAGGCCCTTCCAGCCGTCATGATTCGCGACAATCGGGGGTTGCGTCAACCGCCAAGGTGGGGCGGTCTGGCTGTATCTTCGGGGCCAGAGCAATTTCAATCTAAGCCTGAAATGCTCTAGCGCGCCTGGCCCATCTCGCGCAGCGTGGTTTCTTGCTGGGAATGCAGTTGCCGCGCCGTCCAGGTCGTCTTGAAGTAGGCGATCAGCGCCCAGATTTCGTCGTCCGAAACCGTGCCGGCGAAGGGCACGTCGTGGATCTGCTTGGTCTTTTCGCCCTTGACCCGCACGCCCGTGGCGATGGCAGAGAACAGGCGCTGGTCCGACAGGTGCCAGGTCACGCCGTCGGCGTTCAACGGCGTTCCGGCCTGGTTCTGCGACTTGATGGTCCGGTGCCAGGTCGGCTTGCCCTTCAACCGCTCGCCGTGACAGTCCATGCAATGCTGCTGATAGGTCACCCGGCCGAGGTCGACCTGCGCCTTGTTTTCGGCATCGGCCAGGCTGGTCCCCGTCGGCCGGGTCACGGCGATATAGGTAATCACGGCGATGCAGAACGCGGTCACCGCCAGGCCGACCCATAGACCGGCCCGGCTGGACGCCGGCGCCTCGCCTGACGGGGCGCCCGGCGCCGTGTTTGCCTGGTCGTTCATCTGCTGCCCGTTCCCGTTCCTGTTCCCGGCATGCCCCTTCGCGGCCGGCCTAGGCCGCTTTCTGCATGTAGGAACGGATCAGTTCTTCGGCAATCTGCACGGTGTTCAAGGCCGCGCCCTTGCGCAGGTTGTCCGACACCACCCACATGGCAAGGCCGTGGTCGACCGTCGGGTCCTTGCGGATGCGCGAGACATAGACCGCGTCCTCGCCGGCGCATTCGACGGGCGTGACATAGCCTTCGTCGGCCCGGTGATCGACGACGCTGACCCCCGGCGCATTGCGAAGCGCCGTCCGGGCTTCTTCTTCGGTTACCGGAAATTCGAATTCAACGTTGACCGCTTCCGCATGGCCGACGAAGACCGGCACGCGGACACAGGTCGCGTGGACTTGGATGTCCGGGTCCAGGATCTTCCTGGTTTCGACCACCATTTTCCATTCTTCCTTGGTCGATCCGTCGTCCATGAACTTGTCGATATGCGGGATGACGTTGAAGGCCATCTGCTTGGTGAATTTTTCCTGATACTTGTGGAACGGCTCGTTGGCATAAATGCCGCGTGTTTGGTTGAACAGTTCGTCCATGCCGTCCTTGCCGGCGCCGGACACCGACTGATAGGTCGAGACAACGATCCGTGTGATCGGTTGCAGGTCGTGCAGCGGCTTCAGCGCGGCGACCATCTGGATCGTCGAGCAATTGGGGTTGGCGATGATGTTTTTCTTGGCATAGCCGGCGAGCGCGTCCGGGTTCACTTCCGGCACGACCAGGGGCACGTCCGGGTCCATGCGGAAGTGCGACGTATTGTCGACAACGACGGCGCCGGCGGCGGCCGCCTTGGGCGAAAACTCCGACGACACCTTGGCTCCCGGTGACGACAGCACGATGTCCGTCCCGGTGAAATCGAAGGTCGCCAGATCCTGAACCTTGAGAACCGCGTCCTCGCCATAGGAAACTTCCCGGCCGACGGACCGCGACGAGGCCAGCGCGACCACTTCATCCGCCGGAAAGTCCCGTTCCGCCATGATCTGCAGGACTTCGCGGCCCACGTTGCCCGTGGCGCCGACGACGGCAACCTTGTAACCCATGTTCTGATACTCCTTCTTCCGGCGGCCCCGGAACGCGATCCCGCCGGACGCAGCTTTCGACTATTACCCTAGTCTAACGCAAACGGCCCGCGGGATGCATCCGCGGGCCGTTTTGCATGATTGCGCGACAATTCCGGCCCGCGTCACCCCGTTTTGGTGGCGGTTTTGGTCGTGCCTGTGGTCTTCGGCAGACGGGCGAAAATTTGCACGCGGGTGTTCATGAGCGATGGGATACGCCTTTTTGTCGCCGTCCGCAAGTCTAAAGGGGAAGCCGGCAGGGCGGGACCGTCAGTCGACTGACAGGACCATCGGCAGGGTCAGACGGATCGCGGTTCCCGCCTGGGGCGTGCTGTCAATGTCGAAGCGGCCCTTCAATAGAACGGTCTGGCGCTGCACGATGCTGAGGCCGAGCCCCGTGCCCTTGGCGGCGCGGACATAGCTGTCGCCGGTGCCGCCATAGGGATCCATGATCGTCGCCATAACGTCGCCGGGCATGCCGACGCCCGTATCGATAACGGCAAGCTCGAAGGTGGCGTCATCGTTCTGCTTGGCCGAGACGGTGACAGTACCGCCGTCCGGCGTCGCCTTCAGCGCATTGGACAGCAAGTTCAGGAGAATTTGGTGGATCAGGCTTTCGTCCGTGATCATGGATGGGAAGTCTGCCGGGACATCGTTGACGAATGCCAAGCCTTCCGCGCCGTCCGTCTGCTGGATCATGTCCAGGCAATCCTGTATGGCTTGGTTGAGGTTGAGCGGAACCGGTTGGACCTCGATCCGGCCGGATTCGATCTTCGACAGGTCAAGCAGGTCGTTGATGATATCCAACAAGCGATTGGCGCTGGTTCGGATATCGGCCGAATAGCCCTTGTAGAATTCCGGGCTGTTGTCGCCCGCGCGCATCATCAATTCGGCGAAGCCGATGATCGCGTTCAATGGCGTGCGCAATTCGTGGCTCATGTTGGCAAGAAATGCGGTCCTCGTCGCATTGGCGGTTTCCGCCGCAACCCGGGCGTCACGCAGGTCGTCGGCCGCGCGTTCGCGGTCGGTGACATCGTTGAACATGGAAACCATGCCGCCGTCGGGCAGGGGGCCGCGATGGACATCGTATACCCGCCCGTCCGTGCGCCGGATTTCGTCATTCAGGTCCAGATTGCCCGACCAGATCGCCTCGAAACGTTCGGCGGCCAGGGCTTCCGGGTCGCCGTCGCCGAGCAGACCGTTCTCCGCGCAGCACAGCAAGAAGTCGCGCGAATGCATCCCGGCCTTGATCTCTTCGACGGGCACGCCGGTCATTTCTCCGAACCTGTCGTTCCAGGCGACCAGGCGCCGCTCCCCATCCCAGACGCAGGCCGGCTGGTCCAAGGTCTTGAAGGTCGTCGACAGGATTGCCGAGGTGTCGGACAACTCCCGTTCCAACTGCTTGCGGCGGGCGATATTATGGCTGACCGACGCAACGCCGCCGCCGGCCAGCGGAAAGCGTTCGCGGATCATGGTCTTGCCGCCGCGCCCGCGTATTTCCTCGGGCCGGCCCGCGCGGCGCGCGTCAAGAATGTCGCGATACCGCTTCTCGGCGAGTTTCTTCGGATTCCCCGCGCCATAGCGGCCTTGCCGGGCGAAAGCTTCGAGAACTTCCAGCATATGCATGCCCGGCTCAAGACCGGCGCCCGGGGTCTGCTGCGCTTCCGCATAGGCCTTGTTGAAGACAATCAGACGGTCGTCCGCGTCATAGGCGGAAATGGCGACGTCCAGAGCGTCGGCGATGGCCTGCCAGTCGGGCGAGGTGACCTCGGCAGCGCCGCCGGACCCGCTTTCGTCGGTCGCGCGGGCCCCATCCTCGGCCTTCGTGTGTTTCGCCAGCGGCATCGGTTTTTCATCCAACATCGGGCGACGCGGCAACGTCGCCCGGGAGGTCAGGCCGCCAGGCTGTCCAATTCGGCGACGAGCGCCTCGCCCATCGCTGTGGTCGATATGGCCCCCACACCCTCTTCAGCGATGTCGGAGGTCCGTTTGCCCGCGTCAAGAACGTTCTTGCAGGCCTGGTCGATGAGGTCGGCGTCCTCGCCCATGTCGAAGGAATACTTCAGGCACATGACGAAGCTCTGCACCATGGCCAGCGGATTGGCCAGATCCTGACCGGCGATATCCGGGGCGGAGCCGTGCACCGGCTCGTACATGGCGCGGCGCCGGCCGTCGCTGTCCGCCGCACCCAGGGAGGCGGACGGCAACATGCCCAGCGATCCCGTCAGCATGGCGGCGCAGTCGGACAGAATGTCGCCGAACAGGTTGTCTGTGACCAGGACGTCGAACTGCTTCGGCCAGCGCACCAACTGCATGGCGCAATTGTCGGCCAGTATGTTGTGGAATTCGATGTCGGGGAAGTCCTTGGCGACTTGACCGGCAACCTCGCGCCACAAAACGCCGGTTTCCATAACGTTGGCTTTTTCCGCCGAATGCACCTTCCCGGACCGCTTGCCGGCAAGTTCGAAGGCGATGCGACAGACGCGTTCGATCTCGCCATCCGTATAGACCTGGGTGTCGACGGCGCGGCGTGTGCCGTCGGCAAGCGTTTCGATGCCGCGCGGTTCGCCGAAATAGACGCCGCCGGTCAGTTCGCGAACGATCAGGATATCCAGGCCGGAAACCAGCTCTTCCTTGAGGCTCGACGATTTGGCCAAGGCTGGAACGACCGTCGCCGGCCGCAGGTTGGCGAACAGGTCCATTTCCTTGCGCAGTTTCAGAAGGCCCGCTTCCGGTCGGATGTCGCGGGCCACGCCGTCCCATTTCGGGCCGCCGACGGCGCCCAGGAGAACCGCGTCCACGGCCATGGCGTCGGCCAATGTGTTATCGGCAAGCGACGTGCCATGGGCGTCGATCGCCGCTCCTCCAACCAAGCCATCGGTCACGTCGAACGAGACATGGCGGCGACGGTCCATCCAATCGATCAGGACACGGACCTGGTTCATCACTTCCGGACCGATGCCGTCACCGGGCAGCATCAGCAGTTTCTTGTTGGCGGCCATGAATGGTTCCTTCCATTGATTGGTTCTTGTTGCTTCGAGCGTTTGGTTGGATTCGAGGATCGGATCTGGATCAGCCGGCGGCGGCATAAAGCCAGGGCTGGCCGGCTTTCTGATCGCCCTCGAAATCGTCGATCTTGGACGACTTCTGTTGCGTCAGGCCTATGTCATCCAAACCGTTCAGCAGGCAATGCTTGCGGTGCGCATCCATCTCGAACCTGACTTCGCCGCCGTCGGGACCGGTGATCACCTGATTTTCGAGATCGACCGTCAGGGTCGCGTTGGCGCCCCGCTCGGCGTCATCCATCAGCTTGTCCAGGTCTTCCTTCGAAACCTTGATCGGCAGGATGCCGTTCTTGAAGCAGTTGTTGTAGAAGATGTCGGCGAAGGAGGTGGAGATCACGCATTTGATGCCGAAGTCCAAGAGCGCCCAGGGCGCATGTTCCCGCGACGAACCGCAGCCGAAGTTGTCGCCGGCGACGATGATCTGGGCGCCGCGATAGGCCGGCTGGTTCAAGATGAAACCCTCTTTCTCCGCGCCATCCGCTTCGTATCGCATTTCGGAAAACAGGTGCTTGCCAAGGCCTGTGCGCTTGATGGTCTTCAAGAACTGTTTGGGGATGATCATGTCGGTATCGACGTTGATCATGTTCATCGGCGCCGCGACACCGGTCAGTTTTTCGAACTTTTCCATGGTCTGACGTCCTCTCTCAGAACTTGCGGATGTCGGTCAGGTGGCCGCTGATCGCCGCCGCCGCGGCCATCGCCGGCGACACCAGGTGGGTCCGGGCGCCGGCGCCCTGTCGGCCCTTGAAGTTGCGGTTGGAGGTCGAGGCGGCGCGCTTGCCGGCCGGCACCTTGTCCGCGTTCATCGCCAGGCACATGGAGCAGCCGGGTTCGCGCCATTCGAAACCGGCGTCGGTCAGGATCTTGTCGAGCCCTTCCTGTTCCGCCTGTTCCTTGACCAGGCCCGAGCCCGGGACCACCAGGGCGGTTACATGGTCGGCGACCTTATGGCCCTTCGCCACTTCGGCGACGGCGCGCATGTCCTCGATCCGGCCGTTGGTGCAGGAGCCGACGAACATGTAATCGATCGTGATGTCCTCCATCGGCGTGCCCGGTTCCAGGCCCATGTAGTCGAGCGCCATCTTGACCGCTTCCTGCTTGTCCGGGTTGTCGAAATCCCCCGGCGCCGGCACGGCGGCGGAGATCGGCACCACGTCTTCCGGCGAGGTGCCCCAGGTAACCTGCGGTTCGATCGCCGCGGCGTCCAGGGTCACTTCTTTCTGATAGGTAGCACCCTCGTCCGATGGCAAGGTCTTCCAGTGGGCGACGGCGGCTTCCCAGGCCGCGCCCTTGGGCGCCATCGGCCGGCCCATGAGGTAGTCGAAGGTGGTTGCGTCCGGCGCGATCAGGCCGGCGCGGGCACCGCCCTCGATGGTCATGTTGGACACGGTCATGCGGCCTTCCATCGACAGGTCGCGGATCGCCTTGCCGGCGTATTCGATGACATGCCCGGTGCCGCCGGCGGTGCCGATCTGGCCGATGATCGCC
>JANQIJ010000151.1 GCA_028282185.1 Rhodospirillales bacterium | reverse complement strand
GGGCCGTCGGCCACATCTGCGGCCTGTTCACGCCTAAGGAATGTTGGAACTACTTCAAGGCAACAGGATGCATTGCAGATTAATCGCCCGATGCTCTAGGCCCCACGGACCGTTGGCGGCCCAAGGAACCAGGTTGTCCAAGGGGCGGGCGACAAAGGATTGGATCTAGCCCTTGTTCGAGCGGTTCAGGGTCATCAGCCGGAGCGCGTTCAGCTTGATGAAGCCTTCCGCGTCCCGCTGGTCGTAGACTTGGTCTTCCTCGAAGGTCACCAGGGCCTCGTCGTAGAGGCTGTTCGGCGACTTGCGGCCGGCGACGATGACATTGCCCTTGTAGAGCTTGACCCGCACCGTCCCGGTGACCCGTTCCGACGCCGTGTCGACGGCGGCCTGCAGCATCTCTCGCTCGGGCGCGAACCAGAAGCCGTTGTAGACAAGCTCCGCATAGCGGGCCATGACCTCATCTTTCTGGTGCATGGCGCCCCCGTCCAGGGTTAGGCTCTCCATCGCCCGCCGGGCATGGAACAGGACCGTGCCGCCGGGCGTTTCATAGACGCCCCGCGACTTCATGCCGACGAAGCGGTTTTCGACGATGTCGTCGATGCCGATCCCGTTAGCCCCGCCCAGTTCATTGAGTTTGGTCAACAGCGCCGCCGGCGTCAGAGTCTCGCCGTTGATGGCGACCGGGTCGCCGTTTTCGAAATCGATCTCGATTTCCGTGACTTTGTCCGGCGCCCGCCAGGGCGGGACCACCCGGGTATAGACGCTTTCGTCCGGTTCGACCCAGGGATCTTCCAGAACCTTGCCCTCGGACGAGATGTGCAGAAGGTTGGCGTCCTGGGAATAGGGCGTTTCGCCGCGCTTGTCTTTGGAGATCGGGATTTGGTGCTTTTCCGCGTATTCGATCAGCCGGGTGCGCGAATTCAAATCCCATTCCCGCCAGGGGGCGATGACCTTGATGTCCGGGTTGCAGGCGTAATAGCCCAGCTCGAACCGCACCTGGTCGTTGCCCTTGCCGGTGGCGCCGTGGGACACGGCATCGGCGCCGGTTTCACGGGCGATCTCGATCTGGCGTTTGGCGATCAGCGGCCGGGCGATGGAGGTGCCGAGCAGATAAGTACCCTCATAGATCGCGTTGGCGCGGAACATGGGGAACACGTAATCGCGGACGAATTCCTCGCGCAAATCCTCGATATAAATGTCCTTGATGCCCAGCATTTCGGCTTTCTGCCGGGCCGGTTCCAGTTCCTCGCCCTGGCCCAGATCGGCGGTGAAGGTGACGACCTCGGCGCCATAGGCGTCCTGCAGCCAGCGCAGGATGACCGAGGTATCCAGCCCGCCCGAATAAGCGAGCACGACTTTCTTCACGTCTGACGGCATGGGCGGCGGTCCTTGATCGGGGGTGGGCGTTGAAGACCGCGCAGTATAGGGAATTCAAGGGGCGTCGCAACACCGGCCATGGCCAGGTTATTCGCCTGTATTGATCGCGCCGATTTTGCCGATTTGAAATTCAGTTGCAACGAAGTCATTCAACCGGTAACCGGCGAAAGTCTTGAACACGATGGCCTTATCATCGACGTTTGTCGTCGAACTGCCGGCGCCCGGTTGTCCGATTGCACACGGCGGCTCTCCGGCGGCCGCCATCCGTCGGACGTCGGCGTGGCGCGCGACGTCATTGTCGTGCACGGCTTTATCGATGTCGGGTCCGGTCGCCAATCCGGCGGATGCTGAGATG
This sequence comes from Rhodospirillales bacterium, assembly GCA_028282185.1. Classification (GTDB taxonomy): domain Bacteria; phylum Pseudomonadota; class Alphaproteobacteria; order Rhodospirillales; family Casp-alpha2; genus UBA1479. The sequence goes on along the minus strand of JANQIJ010000151.1, from coordinate 1,327 downwards.
TGGAGACGGCAGGTCGATCCGCGCGGCCCCCGGCGGAAGATGGCGTGATGTCGATGACCAGCCGGGCCCCGCGACGGTCCCCGGCCGGCAGGACGAAATGCCGGTGGATCACGGCGTTTTGTTTGGTGTCGATCCACAAAAGCATGTCCGTGTCGCTTTTTTTCAACTCTACGCGGCGGACCGGTCCGACCCGTGCCCGAATACGTCGTGGCTGTGTGGTGGGCAGTCCGTCCAGCCGCGGGACGAGGGCGCGGCCTGCGCGTTGGGTGATACGGTAGTCCAGCGTCGTGCTCGTTTCCAGGGCGACGCGGGTGAAGGTCTTATGCTGGCCCAAGCGCAGGTCGCGAAGCAACGGTCGGTCGTGCCAGTCCAACGGCCGTCATGATCGAGATCAACGCGATGCGGATGGTCCTTGATGAAGACACTGATCCCCCCTGCGAAAGTATAACCACAGATAGTGAAAATTGCGTGGAAAGAATTAACTTCAGGTGAACCGGTCTGGTCGAAAGTGTGTGTTTTTTGAATGGCTTGGGGACGAGAGATCGACGCGCCGGCGGATCGATCAGAAGTTATACAGCGCCATGGCGGTGAGCGCGTTGGCGAATATGTTGTCGTCGATGGCATGGAATTCCCATTCACCGCGCAGTGCGATGCTTTGGGTCAGGGCGTAATCGACGCCGGCGCCGGCCTGGCCGCCGAACCCGGAATCTTTCAGGCTGTCGACGGCTCGGCCCGTGGACCGATTGACCATCCAGTAATGAACCCCCCCCTTGATAAATGGTCGCAGGCGGTTGTCGGGACCCAAGAACAGTACCGCGTTCAGGGCGATGGCGCGGTATTCGTCTTCGCGCCGTTGGTTGGAGAATATCTCCGTCACCTTGCCCAGGCTGCCGAACGAGGCTTCCAGGGCGATCCGGGTGGTGGGTCGATAACCGGCCATCATCTTCCAGCCGATTGCCGAGGATTCCACATCGCGCGATCCCCGACTGTCCGTATCGAAGTCGAAGAACGTGGCGCCGACGCCGGCGCCCAAATAGACGTCGCTGCCTTGATCCCAGCCGCCGAAGTCATCTGAAAACCCGGCGAAGGTCGAGGGTTGTGCCGGGCTGTCGTCAACCAGCGGCGCCGAAACCGCCGAATCCGCTGCGTCATCGCCGTCGTCGCTGAACAGGGTGCTTTCCGTCGCGTCCTGGGCGGCCTTGGTCGCCTCGGCCTCACGCAACTGGCGTTGGTATTCGTCATAGATCGGGCCTCGGTAATCCCGACGCTGGATCCGCGGCGCATAGCTGGGCGGTGGCGTATAGGCCGGTGCCGGCGGCGCATATTG
>JANQIJ010000106.1 GCA_028282185.1 Rhodospirillales bacterium | reverse complement strand
GTTCGTCGCCTTTCGGGGGGCGCCCGCCGGCGGCGTCGCGGGGTGCGCGGCTGCGCCTGGCGGGTGCGGTTGTTGGGCCATTGCGGCGTATGGAGCCATCGACAGGATACCCATCATGGCCAGAACGAACAAAATCGTCGGTCTACGTTTCAATCTAGCCTCCTAGAAGCGCGTGCCAAAGTTGATTCGCACCACTTCGGTCTCGTCAAAACCTTCTTTCAAAATCGGGATCGCGGCGTCCACACCAAGCGGGCCGAACGGTGAACGCCAGGTCACACCGACGCCAGCGGACGCCCTCAGCGACCCTGTATCTTCAATGCCCGTGCGTGTTGTCGCGATTTCACCGGCGCTGCCAACATCGGTGAACGCACGACCCGTGATGCCGAGTTCCTGAGGCAGTCCAAGGGGGAATCCGAGTTCCGCCGTGCCAGAATACATCCATTCGCCACCCACGGCGTCATCCGTCACGTTGTCGCGCGGGCCGATGCCACTGGTCGAGAAACCGCGCACGTCGCTGCCACCAACAAAAAAACGTTGGGAAAGGCGCACGTCATCCTCGATCGCAAACACATGCCCGGCGCGGCCACCCAGCGTCAGCACCACGCCCTCGCGAATTTCAAAGTACTTCGCCCCAGAAACCGTGTTGCTGATGCTTGTGACGTCGCCACCCAACCCGGCGAAAGCGGTACTCCATCGGACGAAATACCCTTCGGTCGCGTTAAGCCGATTGTCCCTCGTATCATATGAGATGCCGTGGCTAACCTGGGAAAACAGGTTCGTCCCCTCTTCATCCTGGATCACCAAGGAAGCCGAACTGGCAACGTCCTCGATCTTCTCTTCGCGCAGTTCGTAGTTCCAGGTCTGACGAAGGAACTCAGTGATCGGATAGCCGATCCGCATGCGGAAACCGGTGCGCTGCCGATCGAAGGAACTGAAGTCCTGAAGGTCCTCGGTCACCCGGAACAGATCGATGCCAGCCGCAACATCGCGATCCAGGAAGAACGGCTCAGTGAAACTCAAATCGATCTCGCTTCGCCGCGAAGCCAAGACCAGGCGAAGTCCCAGGTCCCGACCCGTGCCCAGCAAGTTGCGTTCGCGAACACCGAAGTCGCCAAGAACACCCTGGTCAGTGGAGAAACCGGCGCCAACGGAAACCGACCCCGTAGACTGCTCGGACACCGTGACGTTGACGACCGCCTTGTCCGGCGTGCTCCCGGGAACCGCCTCAAGCTCAACGGTCTCGAAGAAAGCGAGGTTCTGAATGCGGGTCCTCGATCGACGTAATTTTGCGCTATTGAACGCGTCTCCCTCGACAAGACGGAATTCCCGGCGGATGACGTCGTCGCGCGTTCGCACGTTGCCGACAATGTTGATCCGTTCAACGAAAACACGAGGGCCTTCATTGATCTCGAAGACCACGTCGATCAGCTGCTCCTCACGATTGCGGTTCAACCGCGGCCGAACCTCGACAAAGGCAAAGCCCTGCCCCCCCACGAACTCACTCATTGCTTGAACGGTGCTGTCGACCTCGCTGGCGTCGTACCAGTCGCCACTCTCGATTTCCAGTTCCTTGCGGACGAGGTCGATATCCAAGCCCTTGATCGTGGTGACCACCTCGACCTTGCCGAAGCGATAGCGTTTGCCCTCTTGGACACTGAAGGTGACGAAGAACTGCTTGCGATTACGGGTCAACTCGGCGACCGCCGACTGAACGCGAAAATCGGCGAAGCCATTGCGGAGATAGAAACGACGCAGCAATTCACGATCGAGTGTCAAGCGATCCGGATCATAGGTGTCGTCGCTGGACAGAAAACGGTACCAAACACTTTCCTGCGTGCGGATGCTTTCACGAAGTTCGTCGTCATCGAAAAACTCATTCCCGATGAAGGCGATGCGGGCCACGTCCGTCGGCTCGCCCTCGTTGATCTCAAACGCCAGGTCAACCCGGTTTTGGGGCAGGCGGATGACTTTTGGCTCGACCGTGGCGGCGAACCTCCCGGTGCTACGGTAGGCGGCCAAAATGCGCTGCAAATCGGCCTGCACCTTGGCCCTGGTGAAGATCACACGCGGCCTGAGCGAAATCTCCGCTTCCAGGGCCTCATCCTCGACCTTGCGATTACCCTCGAAGGCGACGCGGTTGATGATCGGGTTCTCGACCACGGAAACGATCAATCTTCCGCGATCTTGGCGGATCGAGACGTCAGCAAACAGCCCCGTGGCGAACAGACTTTTGAGCGAGCGATTGACGCGCGCCGCGTCGATCGTATCGCCCTCCTTCAGCAAAAGGTACGAGCGGACGGTGCCGGCTTCGATCCGCTGGGCGCCCTCGACAACGATCTCCTGCACCACGGCACGGCCTTGCGCGGTGGTGTCACTGCCCCATGCCAATAGCGGCAATATGAGAAGCAGATAGCAGAAACGGCGGAAACCCCGCGCCAATGAAACCCCCGACTTCGAAAAGAAACCCAGAACTCAAGATATCTTAAGGCCCTAAAGCTTTTAAATGTATTAAATCGTTCCAGGTCACGAAAACGATCAGGATCAAAACCAATATGAGCCCAAAACGCAACCCGTATTCCTCAGCCTTCGGGCCCAGCGGGCGGCCACGCACGGCTTCTGCGAAGTAGTATACCAGCCGACCGCCATCAAGCACCGGGATCGGGAACAGGTTGATCAAGCCCAGATTGACCGAAAGGGCGGCCATGAACATGACCAACGGGGTGATCCCAACCTGCGCGATATCGCCGGAAAGCTGGGCAATCCGAAGCGGCCCGCCCAATTCCCGTGCCGACCGATCGCCGGTAATGATCTCACCCAGGACGACGAAAATCCGGCCGACCATATCAATGGTATAGCCGACACCCGTACCCACGGCTTCGATTGGTCCCTGGCGCTCGTAGACCAACGCCTGGGGGTCGAGCCGAACGCCTAAGAGGCCGACCGGCGCCGCGCCCTCTTCCGCGACATGCGACTTGGGCGTGACGCTCAGCGCCAGCAGACGCTCATCACGCTCGATATCCAAGGTTAATTCAACGCCCGGTTTGGTCGACACGATCCGCCGCAAGTCCTCGAACCATTCGACCTCTTCGCCATCGATGGCGACGATGCGGTCGCCAGGTTGCAGTTGAGCCGCCTCGGCCGCGCTGTCCGCTTGGACCTCGCCGACAACGGCAAGGGGTCGGGCCGTCCCGATAATGGCGGCAAGACCGGCCACCAAGATCGCGGCAAAAACAAAATTGGCGATCGGCCCCGCGGCAACAATCGCCGATCGCTGCCAAAGCGTCTTGTGGTGGAAAGACACCGCACGCTGCTCATCCGTCAGCGGCGTGACCTCTTCCTCCTCCCAACCGACATCGGCTTCGCCATACATCTTGACGTAGCCGCCAAGCGGAATCGCCGAAATCTTCCAGCGCGTTTCGTCTTTGTCGGTCCACCCGAAGATTTCCGGCCCAAAGCCGACGGAAAAGACCTCAACCCGGACACCCGCGCGGCGCGCAACCCAATAATGGCCCCATTCATGAACGAACACCAAAACCGTCAGCACGAACAAAAAGACGATGATGTAGTTCCAGGCAAAATCGAAAACGCCCATGGAAAATCCTTACCGCGTGGGGAGGCCGGGTGTGAGATTTACCCGAATTGCGCCCGTCAACCAACTGAATTCGAAGCGATTTCCTCGGCCAATCGACGGGCCTCGGCATCGCTGGCGAAGACGTCATCCAGGTCATTGAGCGAACGACGTTCCATCCGTTCCAATACCTGCTCCACCACATCGGTGATTTCAAGGAAACCAAGGTTCTTTTCCAGGAACCAATGCACGGCGACTTCGTTCGCGGCGTTGAGAACCGTCGGCGCGTCGCCCCCCTGACACAGGGCTTCACGAGCAAGCCGCAGGGCGGGAAAGCGTTCCGGGTCGGCGGGCTCAAAGGTCAACTTGCCGACCTCTTCCAAAGCCAGGCGCGGGGCCGCTGTTTCGATCCGGCCCGGCCAAGCAAGGGCATAGGCGATCGGCGTTCGCATGTCCGGCGCGCCGAGCTGCGCCAGCACGGAACCATCGACGTAATCGACCATGCTATGGATCACCGATTCAGGATGCACCAGAATGTCGATCTGGCTTTCTTCGACGGGGAAAAGGTGAAAGGCTTCAATCAATTCCAGCCCTTTGTTCATCATCGTCGCGGAATCGACGGAGATCTTCGCGCCCATATCCCAGTTCGGATGCGCAACCGCTTCCGCCGGCGTGATCCCGGCCAGCGCCTGTCGTTCCCGGGTTCGGAAAGGCCCCCCGGAAGCGGTCAGCACAATGCGGCTGATTTTGTCGGCACGGGCGAAGTCAAAGACCTGGAATATGGCGCTGTGCTCTGAATCAACGGGCAGCAATGTCGCCCCAGCCTCCTGGACCTTGCGAACCATAAGGTCGCCCGCCGAAACCAGACATTCCTTGTTCGCAAAAGCGACGATCGCACCGCGCGCCACGGCGTTCAGAACCGGTTTCAAACCCGCCGCACCGACAATCCCGGCAACGACAATGTCCGCCGGCCGATGGCCCACCTCGGCCAAGGCGTCAACCCCTGCCGATACCGTCGTCTTGGTTCCCGCCAGCGCCCGTTTAAGCGGCTCATATAACCGGGAATCAGCGATGACGGCATGGTCTGCGCCCAGTTCCCTGGCCTGAGCGGCCAACAGGTCGACGTTGCGATGGGCAGTCAGCGTTTCCACCGTGAAGCGGTCGCGATGCCGGACCAGTACATCCAGCGTGCTTTTGCCGATGGAGCCGGTCGCACCCAACACCGTGACGCTGCGCGGAACATCGATGTCCGGCTCGTTGTGAATTGCCGTATCCATCACGTCGCCATTTCCAGTCCGATCGTCATCTTCACCATCCCCATTGCCACGGCGCCGGCCAGCAATCCATCGACCCGATCAAGGATTCCCCCATGGCCCGGTATCATGCGCCCCGAATCCTTTATCTTGAAATGGCGTTTCGCTTGGGACTCGATCAAGTCACCCGCCTGCCCGGCAATACTCGCCAGGGCGGCCAAAATGATCACGAAGAAACCAACCTCCAACCCCCATGCCAAGGTCACCACCATACCCGCCGCAACGCCGGACAGCAAACCGCCGATGGCACCTGACATGGTCTTGGACGGACTGATCCGAGGGGCGAGTTTCGGCCCTCCAAGCGCCCGGCCGATCAGATAGGCGCCCGTGTCCGTGGCCCAGATCACGGCCAGCAGAAAGGTCATCGTCCACAGGCCGGCTTCGCCACCCAGGCGCAAGTCATGCAAGAAGAAGCAAGCGATCAAGATGTAGGCGCCTCCGCCGATCAGCCAGGGCGGCTCCGCCTGCGCCATGTCGAACCACTCCCAGATCATCAGCGCCGCGCAAAGAACCACCAAGGCATCGAAATAAGGCGCCCCGAAATATACGGCGGCGGCGACCGGCGGGATCAGGACGAGGGCTGACAGGACCCGCTTATGAAGTTCGCTCGCCACCAGGTTGCCCGGGGTTTAAGAGACGACCGAAGCGGCGCCTCCGAAACGCCGCTCCCTGCCGCGGAAATCGGCGATCGCGTCGATTAGGTGGGGCTTATCGAAATCGGGCCACAAGGCATCGACAAACACGAGTTCAGCATAGGCAAGCTGCCAAAGTAGAAAATTGCTGATGCGTTGCTCGCCACTTGTCCTGATCAACAAGTCCGGATCAGGCAGGTCCGCGGTAAACAGGTGCCGGGCAAACAGCTCTTCATCGATCCGCTGGGGATCAAGGTCTTCCCGGGCCGCGGCCTGCGCCAGCCGCCGCGCCGCGCTGACGATCTCGGCCCGCCCGCCATAGCTCAACGCGACGGTGAGGTTGAGTCGCGTGTTCGCATGCGTCAACTGCTCGGCCTCGTCGAACATGTCGACGATGTCGCTGTCAAACCGGGTCCGGTCGCCGATGATGCGAAGGCGCACGCCCTCTTGGCGCAGTTCGGCGATCTCACTGCGCAGGTAAAGCCGAAGCAACCCCATCAAATCCATGACTTCCGCCTGCGGCCGGCGCCAGTTCTCAGACGAGAAACCGAACAAGGTCAGATGGGGAATACCAAGTTCGACCGCAGCCGTCACCGTCCGGCGAACCGCCTTGGCGCCAGCCTTATGTCCGGCTGACCTCGGCAGCCCGCGGCGCTGGGCCCAGCGGCCGTTCCCGTCCATGATGATCGCCACATGTTCTGGCGGATCACCGGCGTCCAATATCTTGATGGGCGACGTCGACATGAGCGCTATACCTGCATGATCTCCGCTTCCTTGGCGGCAGAAATCCCGTCGATCTTGGCGACGTGGTCGTCCGTCAGCTTCTGGACCTCGTCCGCGTATTCATGGAAAGCATCTTCCGAAATCTCGCCGGCCTTTTCCGCGTTCTTCAATTCATCCATCGCGTGACGCCGCACGTTGCGCACGGCGACGCGGGCGTCTTCGGCATACTTGCCGGCGACTTTCGTCAATTCGGTGCGCCGTTCTTCGGTCAATGCCGGAATCGGCACGCGAACCAATTGGCCATCGGACGCCGGGTTGAGCCCCAGGGCGGATTCCCGGATCGCCTTTTCCACGGCGGAGACAAGCCCCTTGTCCCAAACCTGGACAGTCAACATCCGGGGTTCAGGAACGCTGATCGTCCCCACCTGGTTCATCGGCATGTCCGAACCATAGGCCGGCACGTTAATGGGTTCGAGAAGGCTGGTCGAGGCGCGCCCGGTCCGCAAACCGCCGAACTCCCGGTGCAGCACATCGACCGCGCCATCCATTCGCCGGGTGACGTCGTCCTTCATGCTTTGGATGTTGAATTCAGCCATCTTCGTCTCCCATTGTCGGTTTGCCGGACCCGTGGCCCGGCCGTCCGGTCAGTTGACCAGCGTGAACCGTCCCTCCCCCTTGATTACGCGAGAAAATTCTCCCGGATTGTGGATCGAAAACACGATGATTGGAACCCGATTGTCCCGTGCCAGCGCGATCGCCGCGGTGTCCATGACCTTCAGGTCGCGGGACAAAACCTCTTGAAACGTCACCCGATCATAGCGCTTGGCATCGGGCGCGGTCTTCGGGTCGGCGTCGTATACGCCGTCGACCTGCGTCCCTTTTAGGAGCGCATCGCAACCCATCTCGACCGCGCGGAGGGCCGCTGCCGTGTCCGTCGTGAAAAACGGGTTTCCCGTACCGGCCGCGAAGATCACGATGCGGCCTTTTTCCATGTGGCGGACCGCGCGACGCCGGATATAGGGTTCGCAAACCGTCTGCATGGGGATCGCGGACTGAACACGGGTTGCCGCCCCCTTGGCCTCGAGGACGCTTTGCACGGCCAGCGCGTTCATCACCGTCGCCAGCATCCCCATGTAGTCGGCGCTCGTCCGTTCGATGCCCTGGGCCGCCTGGGACATGCCGCGAAAGATGTTTCCAGCGCCAATCACCAGGCAGACCTCCAGCCCCGATTGATGAACCTGGACGATGTCTTCGCAGATGCGATCGACGGTATCCGGATCGATGCCGTGGTCGCGCGCGGCCATCAAGGCCTCACCGGAAAGTTTTAACAGGACACGCCGATAGGGGGTTGGATCGCTCACAGGAACACTTTCCGCCGTTTCCCGTCGACCGGACGTTCCTGGTCGCGGGACCTTTGATCGGGCGGGAGTTTACAACAGCCGGCCGGGACAGGTCTTCCGCTGATCTTTCTCCCGGCCCGCCCGACACACGGAGAGGATTACGATCCGGCCGCCGCCGCGACTTCCGCGGCAAAATCCTCTTCTTCCTTTTCGATCCCTTCACCCAGGACGAACAGCTTGAAACCATTGACGGAAATCGCGCTGCCAAGGTCTTTGCCCGCGGCCTCCACGGCCGCCGAAACCTTGCTTTCGCCGTCGATGACAAAGGTCTGATCCATGAGGCAGACCTCCTCATAGAACTTGCGCAGGCGACCTTCGACCATCTTTTCGATGATCTCTTCGGGCTTACCCGATTCGCGGGCCTGCTCCGACAACACGGCCCGCTCGCGGTCCAGAACCATGGGGTCCAGGTCGTCGCGCGATACTGCCTGGGGCTTGGCTGCGGCAACATGCATCGCGACCTGTTTGCCGAAAGCTTCCAGTCCCGCCTTGTCGGCGCCGGATTCGAGGCCGACCAACACCGCGATCTTGCCGATGCCGCCCGCCATGGCGTTATGAACATAGGTCGCCAAGGCACCTTCGCCGACCGTCAGGTTCGCGCACCGCCGGATCGACATGTTTTCCCCGATCGTGGCGATCATATGGGTCAATTGCTCTTGGACCGTCCGGCCCTCACCCGGGAAATCCAGGCCCAGCAACTGATCGACGTCGCCATCGGCCTCCAGCGCCAATGCCGCGACCTGTTTCACGAAGGCTTGGAACTGATCGTTGCGGGAGACAAAATCCGTTTCCGAATTGACTTCGACCAGGGCGCCCTTGCCGCCATCGACGGCGATGGCAACCAGGCCTTCGGAAGCCACGCGGCCGGCTTTCTTCGCCGCCGCGGCCAGCCCCTTGGTACGCAGCCAATCGACCGACGCTTCCACATCGCCGTCATTTTCCGCCAACGCTTTCTTGCAATCCATCATCCCGGCGCCGGTCTTTTCGCGAAGCTCCTTGACGAGAGCCGCCGTAATTTCAGCCATCTTCTACCTCTTCATGCCTTTTCAGTCGGGCCGCGACGGCCCCGAAGTCCTTTGTTCACTGCGCCGCGGGCCTTAAGACGCGGCGGTTGCTTCTTCCGAAGGGGCGTCGGCGGGCGTTTCCACCGCCGCGTCCGGCGTTTCAACCGGGGCCTCGGACGCGGTATCCGCCGGCGTGTCTTCTCCTGCGGTCTCGGCCGGCGCCGCCGCCGCTGCAGTTTCTTGGTTCGGCGCATCGGCGATCGTTTCACCGGCGTTTTCATCGGCGCCGACATCAATGCCCGCCGCGGTCATCGATGCGGACAGGCCGTCGAGCACGGCCGCGGCGACCAGGTCGCAGTACATGGACACGGCGCGGATGGCGTCGTCGTTGCCTGGCACGGGATAGGTGATGCCCTCGGGGCTGGAATTGGAATCGATCACTCCGACCACGGGAATGCCCAACTTGTTGGCCTCGGCCACGGCGATGTCTTCCTTGTTGGTGTCGATCACGAACAGGATATCCGGCAAGCCGCCCATTTCCTTGATCCCGCCGAGCGCGCGTTCAAGCTTTTCCTGTTCGCGGGTCAATCCCAGCATTTCGCGCTTGGTCAGGCCCTGGCTTTCTTCGGAAGCCATCCGTTCGTCGAGGTCGCGCAGGCGGGCGATCGATTTGGAGATTGTCTGCCAGTTGGTCAGCATGCCGCCCAGCCAACGGTGGTTGACGTAATATTGCCCGCACTTTTTGGCGGCTTCCGCGATGCGCGGCGACGCCTGCCGTTTGGTGCCGACGAACAGGACCCGGCCGTTGGACGCGACCACGTCGCGCACCGCCGTCAGAGCCTGGTGCAGCATAGGCACGGTCTGTTGCAGATCAATGATATGGATGCCGTTGCGCACGCCGAACAGATACGGATCCATGCGCGGGTTCCAGCGCCGGGTACTATGACCGAAGTGAACGCCAGCTTCCAACAGCTGACGCATGGTGAATGAAGGAAACGCCATGATAGCCTCTTTTCCGGTTGATGCCTCCGCGGGGCGTGATCCGGTCACTTGACCGAACACCGGAGCGGCGGCGCCCGTGAATTTGCACGGGCCGCCGCGATGCCCGCGTGCGAACTGAGCCGGGGGTGTAAAGCCTTACAATCCCGCAATCAAGGGAAATTTAGCGGTGGCCGTTCGATCGGCGGCGGCTGCGTCCGGGCGTTCGATCAACTCTCAACGACTTCCAGGACCCCACGCACCGACTTGAGGGCCGCGATCACTTCGGGCGACAGGGCGAACCCGCGCTTCAAGTCGATGTCCACTTCCCGGCGATCTTCAAGCCGGGGCACGACATGGATCGGCGCCCGCCCCTCCTTCAGACCGGCCAAGACCTCGCTCAGGGGCTTCAGGGGCTGGTCACCGTCGATCACCACCGTCAATCCTGTGATGGTCGCGGCGGCGGCGCTCTCCAAGGGCTTCAAGCCTTGAATCATGAACCGCGGGGTCTCGGCCTCGATCTGCACGTCCATTTCGATGAGGAACGCGTTGCCTTTCTCCAACGCCGCGCGGTTCGCCGCCAGAACCTCCGAAAACATGATGCCCTCGAAGGTGCCGGAGGCGTCGGAGAACGTGACAAAGGCATAGCGTGACCCCTTGGCCGAGGTCCGTTCTTTCATCTTCTCGAAGGTCCCGGCCATGCGCCGGTGGCCGGGTTTGGCCGCCGCTGCGACCTCGGCATAGCTGGCCACCTTGTGTTTTTCCAGCACCCGGGCGTATTCGTCCAACGGATGGGCCGACAGATAAAAACCGACGGCGTCCAATTCCTGTTCAAGCCGTTCGCCGGGCGACCAATCGGCGATGTTGTCAAGGCGGATGTCCCCGCCGACGTCGGCATCGCCGCCGAACATCGAGAACTGACCGGCAGATCGCTCGGCCTGGACCTTCGCCGCCTCGCCGACGATCTGGTCCAAGCCATGGACGAGTTGCCGGCGATTGGGGTTGAGATCGTCCAGCGCCCCGGCGCGGATCAGGTTTTCCAACTGCCGCTTGTTGATGGTCTTCGGATCAAGGCGCCGGGTAAAGTCGGAAACATCCTTGAACGCACCCTTTTCAACCCGATCGGCGACCAACCCTTCCATCGCCCCCTCGCCGACGTTCTTGACCGCCGCCAAGGCGTAGCGGATGGCGCCGGTGGTGTCCCCTTCGGACTCGACCGTCTCGACGGTGAAGGCAACACCGGACCGGTTGACGTCCGGCGGCAACAGGGGAATGCCCTGTTCTCTCAATTCCTTTTTGAAGACCTGCAGCTTGTCCGTATTCTGCAGGTCGAGCGTCATACTGGCCGCCAGGAACTCCACCGGATGATTGGCTTTCATATAGGCCGTCTGGTAGGCGACAAGGGCATAGGCGGCGGCATGGGATTTGTTGAAGCCATAGCCGGCAAATTTGGCGACCTGGTCGAAGATGTCGGACGCCTTCTGCTTGGCGACCCCGCGCTCTTCGGCGCCTTCGACGAAGATTTGGCGCTGCTGATCCATCTCCGCCTTGATCTTCTTGCCCATGGCCCGGCGCAGCAAGTCGGCGCCCCCAAGGGTATAGCCGGACAGTTCCTGAGCCGCCTGCATCACCTGTTCCTGGTAGATCATGATGCCGAAGGTTTCCTTCAGGATCGGTTCCAGCGTTGGGTACAGGTAGTCCGGCGTCTCGTCGCCCTTCTTGCGGGCGATGTAGCTCGGGATGTTGTCCATCGGCCCCGGGCGATACAGGGCGACGACGGCGATGATGTCTTCGAAGGTATCCGCCTTCATCTGCCGCAACACATCGCGCATGCCCTGGCTTTCCAGCTGGAACACGCCGGTCGTGTCGCCGCGACCAATCATCTCGAAGGTCTTACCGTCGTCCAGGGGAATGGTCAAAAGGTCGATCTCGACCCCCTTGTCACGGCACAAATCGACCGCCGTGGACAACACCGTCAGGGTCTTCAGGCCCAGGAAATCGAATTTGACCAGGCCGGCGGATTCAACGAATTTCATGTTGAACCCGGTCACCGGCAGGTCGGACCGCGGGTCACGGTAGAGCGGGATCAGTTGTTCCAGCGGCCGGTCGCCGATCACCACGCCGGCCGCATGGGTCGAGGCATGGCGATATAGGCCTTCAAGCTTCAGGGCCAGATCGATGAGGTGCTGGACCTGGGGGTCCTCGGCCATCATCTGGCGAATCTGCGGCTCACCCTCCACCGCCTCGCCCAGGGTCACGGGATTGGCCGGGTTGTTCGGAACCAACTTGCAGATCTTGTCGATGTAGCCGTAGGGCATTTCCAGAACCCGACCGACGTCGCGCAGCACGGCCCGGGCCTGGAGCTTACCGAAGGTGATGATCTGCGCCACGTGATCGTGGCCGTAACGCTTCTGAACATAACGGATCACTTCGTCGCGCCGATCCTGACAGAAATCGATGTCGAAGTCGGGCATGGACACCCGTTCCGGATTGAGAAACCGCTCGAACAGCAGACCGAAACGCAGGGGGTCCAGATCGGTGATCTTCAGCGCCCAAGCGACGACCGACCCGGCGCCTGAACCGCGCCCCGGCCCCACCGGAATCTCCTGTTCCTTGGCCCAGCCGATGAAGTCGGCAACAATCAGAAAATAGCCCGGAAATCCCATTTCGTTGATCACGCCAAGCTCGTAATCCAGCCGTTCGCGATAGGGTTGAGCCCGGGCATCGCGGGCGACGGCGTCCATGCCCGGCGCATAGACATGATCTTCCAGGCGCTGGTCCAAGCCTTTCGCCGCCTGGGCGCGCAATTCGTCTTCTTCGCTGCGACCCTCGCCGCAATCGAACGGCGGCAGGATCGGCTTGACCTTTTCGACCATGAAGGCGCAGCGCCGGGCAATGACAAGCGTGTTGTCGATCGCTTCGGGCAAATCCCGGAACACCGCCCGCATTTCGGCCGGTCCCTTGAACCAATGGTCGGGCGTCAATCTGCGGCGCTCGGTCTCCGAGACATAGGCGCCTTCCGCGATGCAGATCAAAGCATCATGGGCTTCGAACATATCGGCGGTTGGAAAGAACGCCTCATTGGTCGCCACGAGGGGCAAATCCATGTCATAGGCCAGGTCGAGAAACCGGGCTTCGGTCAGATGCTCCGTTTCCATGCCGTGACGCATGATCTCGACATAGGTCCGGCCTTCGAAGGCATCGGCCAGACGTTCCAACAGCCCCCGCGCGGCCTCTGCCTGGTCATGCTGCAACATCCGACCGACCGGACCGTCCGGCCCACCGGTCAGCAAGATCAAACCCTCATTGCAGGCCAACAGATCTTCCAGGCCGACCCCGGGATCAGCCAAGTCGTCGCCGTCCAGATAAGCCGTCTTAAGCAAATTCAATAAGTTCCCGTAACCGGTCGCGTTTTGGACAAGGACGACGACCGACGGCGACCGCTCGGCGCCGTGACGCCGGGTCATCCCCGCGCCGCCCGGACCGTCTTCCGCCGAAGCTTCGATAATGCTCAATTGGCAGCCGATGATCGGCTGAACGCCGGCTTCCCTGGCGGCCAGTGAGAATTCCAGCGCGCCGAACAGGTTGTTGGTGTCGGTAACGGCAACCGCGGGCATCGCCGCGTCGCGGCAAAGCTTCGCCAACTCCTTGATGCGGATCGCGCCTTCGGAAAGGGAATAGGCGGAATGCACGCGAAGATGGACGAAACCGTCGGTCGCCGGGTTGTCGGTCACCAGGCCATTGGTGGCGGGGGCTCGATTTTCGGGGGCGTCGGACATGGCCCATGATTCCATAGACCGCGGCAAACGCCAGGGGTTATCCGCGTCGCTGCCCGTGGATTATCCACCGATCATCAAATGGCCGTGCATAACCCTGGGGATTCAAATGCTTGCATGCCTGGCGCCGGTGTCATTGCATCGGTTGATCGGCGGCGATGGCCTATGGCATCCTAATTGCGGCGGGCGCGCCACGCCCGCAATCGAAGAATCGCCCGCGCTAAGGAGACAAGACAGCCATGCCGCATGACGGTCACGACCATACGGAGCCGCCTTCCGATATCGCGCTGCGAGTCAAATCCCTGGAAAGCCTGTTGGTTGAAAAAGGCCTGGTCGATCCGGCGGCCCTGGACGCACTGGTCGATCGTTACGAGCACCGGGTCGGGCCGCAAAACGGCAAGAAGGTCGTCACCCGCGCCTGGACCAATCCCGACTATTTACAGTGGCTGCGCGACGATCCCAATGCCGCGATCGGGGATTTCGGCTTCACCGGCCGCCAAGGGGAACACATGGTGATCGTCGAGAACACGCCGGAGGTCCACAATTTGGTCGTTTGCACCCTTTGTTCCTGCTATCCCTGGACCGTTCTGGGCCTGCCGCCCGTCTGGTACAAGTCCGCGCCCTATCGTTCGCGGGCCGTGTCCGAACCGCGCGGCGTCCTGGCCGAATTCGGCACGGCCCTGGACGACGACGTGGAAATCCGGGTTTGGGACTCAACCTCGGAAATGCGCTACATGGTGATCCCCGAGCGCCCCGCCGGGACCGGCGGCTGGTCCGCGGAAGACCTGGAAACCCTGGTCACGCGAAACGCCATGATCGGCGTTGAAAAAGCCAAGAAACCGGCCGACGCACCCGGAGCGGCGGCATGAACGGCGCCCATGACTTGGGCGGGATGCACGGCCTCGGGCCGATCAACCCGGAACCGGAAACCGAGGAGCGCCGCTTTCATTACGATTGGGAACGCAGCGCCTTCGCCGTAACCATCGCCACCGCGATGCTCGGTCGATGGAACATCGATGTGTCACGCCATTCCAGGGAACGTCAGCACCCGATCGACTACCTGAAGAACAGCTACTACGAAAACTGGTTCGCCGGAACCAAGACGCTGCTGGTCGAAACCGGCCTGGTGACGACCGAGGAAATCGCCCAGGGCCGCGCCCTGACCCCGCCGACCGATCCGGAGAGCATCAAGGTTCCCGGGCCGGATGAGGTCCTGAACGCGGTCAAAGCCGGGCGGCGGGCGGACCTTGACGACGTGGTGACCCCGGCGTTGGCCACCGGGGATAAGGTTCGGGTGAAAAATTTCCATCCCATCGGTCACACCCGGGCGCCGCGTTACACCCGCGGGCGCGTCGGCACCATCGAACGCCTGCACGGCGTGCATATCTTTCCCGACACCCACAAAGACGGCGTTGTCGAAGGCTATACCCTCTATTGCGTGCGGTTCGACGCGGCCGAGTTGTGGGGCGCGGACGCCGACGGGCCGGGCGCCGTCTTCGTCGATCTTTGGGAACCCTATCTGGACCCGGCGTGATGACGCATTTGCCGGCCGACGACGACGATCGCCCAACGTTCGCCGAACCCTGGCAGGCCCAGGCCTTCGCCCTGGCCACCGGATTGGTGGACCGGGGGGTGATCGCCGCCGACGAATGGGCCGAAACGCTGGGCGCCGAGATCAAACGGGCCCAGGCCGCCGGCGACCCCGATACCGGTGAGACCTACTACCACCACGTATTGGCGGCGGTCGAACGCCTGGCCCGCGAAAAAGGCCTGGTCGACGCCGGCGCCATCGAGGCTCGGGCCGAGGATTGGCGTCGGTCCTACCTGGCGACTCCGCACGGCCAGCCAGTCGAACTTAAACGCCGGTGACAAGGACGGCGTCGGTCGATCAAGACGGCCGATCCACCGGCGGGGCGATGATCATCCGCCATAGGGCTGCCATCCGGTCGCGCGAGCCGCCCCGATGGGTGCTGAAGACCGCATGGGCGTCGGGCGATATCCCTTCGGCCAGGGTGATCGACCAAAGCGCCGAAATTTCGTTGGGCAACACCGAATAACGAACATCGATCACCCGCTCCTTGCGGACCGGATCTTGCGCTACGAAACCCTGGCTGAACCAACGGAACCGTTCGACATCCCGCGCCTGCTGGCTGTTCGGATCAAGCCAGGGAAAGTCCCGGGCAAGGTCCAACTTAGCGACTTGCGTGCCCTTGAACACGCGGGGCGACAAGGTCGGTCGCACGGCGTCGACGTGATAGGTGTCCCCGGTCTCATAGACAATCTTCCAGACCACGATGTTGGCGAAGCTGGGCTTGGCTTCCAGGCGGACCGGATCGTGCCCGCGCAGGGCCGCCAGCTCGCGCCCCATATCGAGCGCCGCCTGATGCTGGTACACGCCCAACAGCAAATAGGCCGCGCCCCAGGCCAACGCCCCCCGTCCCCACCAGCCCGACCGACGGATGGCGCCGGTGATGACCATGGCCAGGACCGGCAGGGTGAACAAGGGATCGATGACCGAAACGATGCTCCAGGAATAGCGTGTCTCGCTGAACGGCCAGAACAGCATGGTCCCGTAGGAAGTTGCGGTATCTAGGACCCCATGGGTCGCATATCCCAAGGCGCAAAACAGCCAGATTTGCAGGAAGCCCAGGCGACGGCGCAGCAAGAAGTAAAGCGGCCCCGCGACCAAAGCGGAGCCGATGGGAACAAAGACCAGGGAATGGGTGAACTGCCGGTGATACTCCAAGTACAGCAGGGTATCCGTTTCAGATCGGATGAACACGTCCAGGTCCGGTGCCATGCCGGCCAGGAAGCCGAGCCCGGCGGCGGTCACCGCTAAGCGCCGCTGACGTGTCGCAAGAGACAGGGAGGCGCCGATCGCGCCCTGGGTCAACGGGTCCATTGTCGGTCAGTTCCGATCTTGCGCTGTCTGTGCCTGACTCGGGCCGGCTATTGGCAAAGATGGCGATGACAGGCCGCCTGTCAATGCCGGCCATTGCGCTGCCCGCCGGCCGTGCGAGACGGCGGCACCGTCAATCCGCGAACAGAAAGCCATCCGCAAGACGCAAGCGACGGTCCATGCGCGCCGCGAGGTTGGGGTTATGGGTCGCCACCAAGGCGGCCAACCCCGCGCCGCGCACCAAGCGCAGGAGAACGGCGAATACGTCGTCCGCCGTATGCGGGTCGAGGTTGCCCGTGGGTTCATCGGCAAGCAAAACCTTCGGCGCCGTGGCCAGCGCCCGGGCGATGGCGACGCGTTGCTGTTCGCCGCCGGAAAGCCGGGCCGGGCGATGGGTCTCCCGCTCCTTGAGGCCCATCCAGTTGAGAATCTGGTGTCCCCGGTCGCGGGCGTCCGCAGCGCTGATCCCGGCGATGATTTGCGGCACCACCACGTTTTCAAGTGCCGTGAATTCCGGCAGCAGATGATGGTTTTGATAGACGAAACCCAGATTATAGCGCCGTGTCAGGGTGCGCTGCTCGTCGTTCATGGCCGAGCAATCCTGGCCGCAGATTTCGATCTTCCCGGCGTCCGCGGTCTCCAACAGGCCGGCGATATGCAACAAGGTCGACTTGCCCGCGCCCGACGGCCCGACAAGGGCGACAACCTCGCCCGGCTGGATCGCCAGGTCGATGCCTTTCAGAACCTCCAGTTCCGTGCGCGCCTGACGAAAGGTCCGCTGGACCCCGGAGAGCTTCAATGCCGGGTCAGCCATCCGCCGCCTCACTCATAACGTAAGGCCTCCGCCGGATCGGTCCGCGCCGCCCGCCAGCTGGGATAGATCGTCGCCAGGAAAGACAGGGCCAAGGCCATGGCAAGCACCGCGACGACTTCGTTCCAATCGATCACGGCGGGCAGTTGGGACAGGAAATAGATTTCGGCGGCGAACAGCTCTGTCCCCGTAAGCCCCTGAATCCATTGCCGAATGGCTTCGATATTCTGGGCAAAGGCGATCCCCATGATCGCTCCCGCCAAGGTCCCGATGACGCCAACACCGGCCCCGGCGATCAGAAACACGCGCATGATCATGCCGCGGGTCGCGCCCATGGTGCGCAAAATAGCAATATCCCGGCCCTTGTCTTTTACCAGCATGATCATCGACGAAATGATGTTGAACGCGGCGACCAGGATGATCAGCGTTAAGATCAGGAACATAACGTTGCGCTCGACCTGGATCGCGTTGAAGAAGCTGGCGTTGGCCTGCTGCCAATCATGGATGCGGCCGATGCCCTTGACCGATTTGGCGATCCTCACTTTCACATCGACCGCCTGATCCGGGTCGTCGATGAACACTTCAAGCGACGAAACCGCGCCCTTTGGGTACTTAAAATAAACCTGCGCGGTGCCAAGCGGCATGAACACGAAACTGGAATCGTATTCGAACATGCCGACTTCGAAGGTCGCGGCGATGCGATAGGCCGCGGTGCGCGGCACGGTCCCGAAGGCGGTGGCATTACCTTTCGGCGATATCAGCGTGATCCGATCGCCGACGCCGAGGCCCATTTTCTGCGCCAGGCGATCCCCGATCACCACGGTCTTGCCGTCTTGAAAATCATCCAGCGAACCGCGGGCGATGTTTTCGGCAATCAACGACCGACTGGAAAGATCGCTCGGCCGGATACCGCGCACCACCGCTCCCTGCGCCGCGCCGCGCGACGTGGCCATGACCTGGCCCTCGATCAGCGGAGTCACGACGGTAACCCCCTTCAGGTCGCGCAGGCGACCGGCGATGCTGTCAAAATCCTTCAGCTCACGGAACTGGCCCTGAACGCTGAGGTGGCCGTTGAGGCCGAGAATGCGGCCGAGCAGTTCCTGGCGGAACCCGTTCATCACCGACATAACGATGATCAACGTCGCCACGCCCAGCGCGATGCCCATGAGCGAAAACCAGGCGATCACCGAAATGAACCCTTCCTGGCGGCGGGCGCGCAGGTAGCGAAGGGCCATCATCCATTCGAAACGGCTGAACACGGGGGCTTGGATATCCTTGTCTGCCTGCCGGTGGCGGTCTATGGCCGGGCCAAGGTTTCACGCACCATGGCGATACGCCCGGCCGGGGCCCGATCATAATCGCCGGCGTCGAACGGCGGATCCGGATCATATTCGATGCCCAACTGAATGGCCCGGGCGATCTCCGCGCCGGCCAAATCGGCGGCAAAGGCCAGGGCCATGTCGATCCCCGCGGCGACGCCCGCCGCGGTCACCACCTTGCCGGCCTTGACCATCCGCCGGCGCACCGGCATCGCGCCAAAGTCCTTGAGCGTTTCCAGGGCGCGCCAATGGGTCGTCGCCTCAAGACCGCGCAGCACGTCCGCGGCGGCCAGGATCAGCGCCCCGGTGCAGACCGACGTGGTCCAAGTGGAGGTCGCATGCGCCTGACGCACCCAATCGACGGTCACCGGGTCCTCGGCGGCCGGATCGGCGCCCTGCCCGCCCGGAACAACCAGGATATCAGGCGCCGGCACTTCCGCCAGAGTGTGATCGACATGAAGCGCCATGGACCCGCCCTTGGTCCGTACCAGGCCCCTCTGCTTACCGACGCATTTGATTTGGCAACCGGGAACCCGGCCCAAGACCTCGAACGGACCGACCGCGTCCAACGGCGTCACCCCGTCAAATAGCAGGATCGCGACCTCGCGCGTGGCAGGCGCCCCACTCACCCGGCCGCTCCGCCGCCGGTCAACTGGTTCAATGCCGCTTCGCGGCTGACCTCGCGGCGTTCGCCGCTGCGTCTGTTCTTCAGCTCGACCATATCGTTTTCCAATCCGCGCGGCCCGGCGATCAACTGCCACGGCAGGCCGATCAAGTCCATGTCGGCGAACTTGGCGCCGGCCCGTTCTTCGCGGTCGTCGTATAGAACCTCGAAACCCGCCCCGGTCAGACGGTCGTACATCGCGTCGCAGGCCGCATCACAGGCGGGATCGCCGGACCGCAGGTTGATCAAGCCGACGTCAAAGGGCGCGATCGATGCCGGCCAGACAATCCCGTCGTCATCGTGGGACGCTTCGATCACGGTCCCGACCAGACGCGACACGCCGATCCCGTAGGAGCCCATTTCGCAAAGCACCTCCTGGCCGTCCGGTCCGGCGACCTTCGCCCCCATGGGTTCCGAATACTTGGTTCCGAAATAAAAGATATGGCCGACCTCGATCCCCCGGGCGACCGCAAGGTCATCGCCCAGGGCGGCCTCGGCCTCTGCATCGCGTTTTTCGTCGGTCGCCGCGTACTTTTCGGTGAATGCCTGGAACACGGTTTCCAAGTTGCCGTCCAGATCGATGGTCTTGAGCCAGGCGTTGTCGAGATAATCTTTGTGACAGGCGATCTCGCTTTCGCCCGTTTCGGCTAGAATCAGGAACTCGTGGCTCATGTCGCCGCCGATCGGGCCGGTGTCCGCCGCCATCGGCACGGCCTTCAGGCCCAGGCGCTCAAACGTTTTCAGATAGGACACGAAGTGTTTCTGGTAAGATGCTCTGGAAGCGTCATAATCCAGGTCAAAAGAATAGGAATCCTTCATCAGGAATTCGCGCCCACGCATCACCCCGAAACGGGGCCGGACCTCATCCCGGAACTTCCATTGGATGTGGTAGAGCATTTTTGGCAGATCACGGTAACTGCGCACGCTTTCGGCAAAAATCTGGGTGATCTGTTCTTCGTTGGTCGGACCGTAGAGCATATCGCGGTCATGGCGGTCGGTAATGCGCAGCAGGAGTGTTCCAACCGGCTTGTTATGTTGATGTTTTGTACATATCCGAAGATATTTCAATCACATTCCTCATCACATTCCCATCTTGCTCAATCCGT
>JANQIJ010000089.1 GCA_028282185.1 Rhodospirillales bacterium | reverse complement strand
GCTTCCCCATGCTTACCCGACTGACCGGATTCATCCGGCTCTACGGCGTTACCGTATCGGCGATGGTCTTCAGTCTGCTGGTCTTCGTTGCCGGCGTCGGCGGCGACCTGTCGATGCATCTCATCTTCGGCATCCCCTTTCCCGATCCGTTCGAGGTTCTGATCGCGGCCGGTGCGGCGGCGGTGGTGACCTTCGTCGTGATCTACCCGTTTTGCTTGGCCGCGCTCAGGGTCGAGGACAAGGAGGCGGAGATCATGGCGATCCGCGCGGACCTTCGGGAAAGCGAGATCAGGTTGCGCGATTTTGCGGACGCCGCGTCCGATTGGTATTGGGAAATGGACGCCGACCTGCGGTTCACCTATGTCTCGCCCCGGATCTTCGACGCCACCGGCGTGCCTCCCGAATTCCACATCGGTAAGACCCGCGAGGAGCTGGCCGATGACAACGCGACGAATCCAAAATGGCAGGCCCATAAGAACGACCTCGCCAACCGCCGTCCGTTCAAGAATTTTCAGTACGCCCGCGAAGGGCCCGACGGGCAGGTTCAACGGATTTCGACCAGCGGCCGGCCGGTCTACGGGCCGACCGGCGTGTTCCAGGGGTATCGCGGCGTCGGCACTGACATGACGCCCCAGTTCGAGGCCGAGCGCCGCGCCCGCGAGGCTGACGAATTGCTGCGCGCGGCGATCGACGGGATGAGCGAGGTGTTCGTCCTGTGGGGGCCGGACGACCGGTTGGTGATCTGGAACGAGCGCTTTGCCGAAGTAAACCGGGAAGCCCTTGTCCAGACCAAACGGGGCACTCTCTATGCCGATCACCTGCGGCGCAATCTGGAAGCCGGCCAGTATCCCCAGGCCGCCGGCCGAGAAGAAAAATGGTTGGCCGAACAGATCGCGCGACACGCCAATCCGAATGGGTCGTTCGAAATCGAGCGGCCCGGCGACCGCTGGTTTCTGGTCAATGAGCAGCGGCTCCGAAATGGATCGACCGTGGCCCTGGCGATCGACATCACGGCCCAGAAACGGGCCGAGAGGTCCTCGCGCGAGAGCGAACAGCGATTGCGTGATTTCGCTTCGGTCGGGGCCGACTGGTTCTGGGAGCAGGACGAGAACCTGCGCTTTACCTACGTGTCTCACGAGAACGAGGGTGTTTCCGGGATGCTGGCCGACGAGCACTACGGCAAAAACCGACGAGAGACCGAACCGGAAGGCATCAGCGAGCGCGAGCTTGCGGCGCACGAGGCGTTGTTGGAGGCGCATCAGCCGTTCGCCGATTTCCGCTTTTCCCGCACCCGCAACGATGGCAGCGTCGTCTATCTGAGCATCAGCGGGCGGCCGGTTTTCGATCCCGAAGGCGCGTTCACGGGTTATCGCGGGGTCGGCCGGGACATCACCCCGATGGTCGAGGCGGAACGCGAATTGCGGGTAACACGGTTCAAGGCGGAACAGGCGAACTTGGCCAAATCGCAATTCCTGGCCCGCATGAGCCACGACCTTCGAACACCCTTGACCGCGATCCTGGGCTTCTCCGAGTTCATCGAACTGCAGTTGGCCGGTGAGTTGCCGGACAGCAAGTACATCGACTACGCGCGCAACATACGGTCCAGCGGCAGGGTGCTGATGACCTTGATTTCCAACATCCTTGACCTGTCCAAGATCGAGGCCGGGAAGTATCACTTGGACGAACGCCCGCTGGCGGTCGCCGAGGTGTTGAAGGAACTGGACGCCTTGTTCCGTGCCCAGGCCTCGGCGGCGGGGATACAGCTGACATTCGCCCCCGCCCCCGCCGATGCCGCGTTGCTGGCGGACGAATGTTGCGTCCAACAGGCGCTGATGAATTTGATCAGCAATGCCCTCAATTTCTCGGACCGGGGCGATCGGGTGACGGTCACGGCCGGCTTGGATGACGACGGCTTCGTATTTACCGTCGAAGACACAGGCGTCGGTTTCGACATGACTCTGCTGGACCGGATCTTGGAGCCCTTCGGCCGCGGCGTCAGTGAGGGCGCGGGGCGCGAAGGCACCGGCCTCGGCTTGGCCATCGTCAAATCCTTGATGGAGCTGCACGACGGCGCATTGGAATTGGACAGCACGCCGGGTCAGGGCACGATCGCGCGTTTGCGATTCCCGGCCGGGCGCTCGTCCGCGCCCCCCGGGACCATTTCGCCCGGAGTACAGTAGGCGGCACGCCGGCGAACGGCAAAGCCAGGATGATGTTGGCATGGGCCGTTTGGCCGGCCATGTCCGATCGGTCCGAGCCGGCCGGCTCAGCGCCGCCGATCCGGCTGCGCTTTTTCACCCAGGCTGACCTCCTCGCTGTCCAGGGCATCGGCCAAACGTTGCCGGGCCGAGCCCGGCTTCAGGGGCTGTTGCTGGGTCGCCGCCGGCGCCCAGGCCGTCAGGGTGATGATTTGGAAGGTCGCCGGCAGACGGCCATCGGTATCGCGATGGCGCTCTTCGTACAGCGCCAGGGCGCCGGCCAGGACGTCGCGCCGCATCAGGCCGCCGCGCGCCGCCGCCGTGGCGTTGCTCTCGCCCATGGCGCGCAGATCGCGCAGCAGTTTCAGCGGGTCATCGTAACTCACGGTCAGGCTATCCGCATCGACCACCGGCAGGGCGAAGCCGGCGCGCTGCAACAAGCCGCCGGCGTCGCGGACGTCGGCGAACGGAGATACGCGGGGGCTCAGCCCGCCGGCGGCGGCGATTTCGGCTTCGGCAAGGCAATCGCGCAGTTCATGCAGGGTCTCGCCGCCCAGCATCGACGCCAGGAAGAGGCCGTCCGGGCGCAGCGCCCGGCGAATTTGCAGCAGCGCGCCTGGCAGGTCGTTGACCCAATGCAGAGACAGGTTCGACAGCACGGCGTCGAATGCGCCGTCGGCGAACGGCAGGAACTCTTCGTCGGCCGCGACCACCGGCGTCGCCCCGCCGTCCCGCCGTGCCCGCGCCGCCAGGGCCGGCGACAGGTCCGTCTGGATTAAACGTTCGATCCCCGCCATGCCGGGTCGGCCGCGGCCGAACACGACGTCCGCGACCTCACCCCCGTGACACCCCAGGTCGAGCGCCAGGGGAAAACGGTGGGTGATGTCTTCCAGCCGGTCGGTCAGCCGGTCCGCGGTGGCGCGGAACAAGAAATCGTTTTGTCGCCAATCGGCTGCCGCTCGGTCACGGTGCTGGCGGACCTTGCGCCGATTGAACACCTGCATGGTTTCCGTCATCGTGTTTGTATGACACAACCGGCCGAACACATAAATGACCGGAGAGGTGCGGCGGCGTCACGGCGGGGTCGGGCCGGTCTCCATGCCGAAACGCGCGTCGAAGGTGATGGCGATGCCAGCGGCCGCGCAGCTTGGGCGCTTGATTTGCGTGCCCTCGGCCGGCGGGTGCTTGACGTCCTGCTGCCGCCTCATTGCCTGAAATGCGGCACGATCGTTGCCGAACCCGGCAGCCTGTGTCCCTCCTGTTGGCAAGCGATCTCTTTCCTAGGCGCGCCGACCTGCGACGCCTGCGGCCTACCGTTTGAATTCGAGGTCGGGCCAGCAACCCTTTGCGCCGCCTGTCTGCGCCATCGCCCGGTGTTCGCCCGCGCCCGCGCCGTGCTGGTCTATGACGATGCCAGCCGTGACCTGATCCTCGGTTTCAAGCATGCCGACCGGACCGAGGCCGCGCCCGCCTTCGGTCGCTGGCTGGCACGCGCCGGCGGCGAGTTGGTCGAAACCGCCGATCTGATCGTCCCGGTGCCCCTGCATTGGACCCGGTTCGTCACCCGCCGCTACAATCAGGCGGCATTGCTGGGCCGCGCCCTGGCCCGAGAAACCACGTTGCCCCTGGTCCCCGACCTGCTGATCCGCCGTCGCCGCACCCCGTCGCAAGGGGGGCTGGATTTCGCCGGCCGGGCGCGCAACGTGCGCGGTGCGTTTCGTCTCAATCCCAGATTGGCCGGCGGCGTGCGGGGCCGGCGGGTTTTGCTGGTCGATGACGTCTATACCACGGGCGCCACGGTATCGGCTTGTGCCCGGGTGCTGTTGCGCGGCGGCGCGGCCCAGGTCGATGTCCTGACATTGGCGCGCGTTGTCCGCCCGGCCCATTGAGATATCGCCGCCGGCGCCTATATGAAGGAACCGTCGCTATATTGATCGATGAATAGAGCCGGATCGAAAGCCGTGAGCAAGAAAATCGAAATCTACACCACGCCCTTCTGCCCCTATTGCCACGCGGCCAAACGGCTGTTGAGCGACAAGGGCGTGGCGTTCGATGAGATCGACGTCATGATGTCGCCGGGCAAACGGCGCGACATGGCCGAACGGGCGGGCTCGCGCACGGTACCCCAGGTTTTCGCCGACGGTGCGCATATTGGCGATTGTGACGGCATTCATCGGTTGGATGCACGGGGCGAACTGGACGCCATGCTCGGGATCGATTAGAGCGTTTCAATCCAACCCTGAAATGCTCTAAAACCGATCCATGATCGCGCAATTCAAAGCCGCCCTGGTGCAAACCAATTCCGGCAACGACCCCGTCGCCAATACGGCGATGATCGTCGATCGCGTTGCCGAGGCAAAAGCCGCGGGCGCCGATTTCGTGATGTTTCCGGAAGTCGTCACCCTGGTCGAAACGGGCGCCAGGAAGGTCGCGCCCAAGGTCACCCAGTGGAAGGCCGATCCGTCGCTGCCCCGGTTTTGCGAGGCTGCCCGCTCGGCCGGTGTTTGGCTGCTGATCGGCTCGATGGTGGTTGAGCACGAGACCAAAGAGCGCAAATTCGCCAACCGGTCGGTGCTGATTTCCGCCGCTGGCGAGGTCGTCGCCACCTATGACAAGATCCATATGTTCGATGTCGATCTGGAAAACGGCGAAAGTTACCGCGAAAGCAAGAGTTACGAGCCGGGGCCGAGAGCCTGTCTGGCCGAAACGCCTTGGGGCGGACTGGGAATGACCGTCTGTTACGACATCCGCTTTCCCCATCTTTACCGCCGCCTGGCCCAGGCGGGGGCGCGCCTGCTGAGCGTTCCGGCGGCGTTCACCCGGCCCACCGGACGGGCCCATTGGCATGTCCTGCTGCGCGCAAGGGCGATTGAGAACGGTTGTTTCGTGTTTGCCCCGGCGCAAACCGGCCAACACATGGACGGGCGCAAGACCTACGGACATTCGCTGATCGTCGACCCCTGGGGCGAGGTCATCGCCGACGGCGGCGAAGACGAAGGCATCGTCCTTGCCGATATCGACCTGTCCCTGGTCGATCAGGCACGGGCCAAGGTGCCGTCGCTGACCCACGACCGGGCGTTCGATGGGGCGGAAACGCCGAACTGAGAGCGGGTATGATCCGGGCGGCCGCTCTGGCCGCGCCGTTTCCGGCTCGACCGTTGTCGGCATATGTCATGGGACCGGCGGCGGCAGGTCGCTTTCGCCGCCTACGGGCCCAGGGGATGGGGCGCGGGACCGCCGTCGGCGCGATCGGACAGGGCCAGGTCATTGACGGCGCAAAGCCGCTGTTTGGCGCCGGCGGGTTCTTCGGCGGTGATGCCGTGTTCA
>JANQIJ010000007.1 GCA_028282185.1 Rhodospirillales bacterium | reverse complement strand
GCCCGCAAATAGATCGGCCCGTAGGTATCGGTCTGGCGAATGTCCACTTTGCCTTCCTTGGCCAGTTCCAGGCCCGCCGCAAAGGTCGAGGCGACGGCGGACCGGCCAAACAGCCCGCCGCGCAATTCGTCGGGCAGATAGCTCCAGAGCGATTGCCAATCGGGCGTCCGTCCCATCAGCCGTCGCAGGCGCTTCAGCGCGTCCTCGACCGTATAAACCTCGAACGGTTCGATATGCAACGTCCGGTCCGTGCCGCCGCGCCGCTGCTGACGGCCATAGGCCTGCAGCAGGTCGAACAAGCTGACCTCGAAGACGTGTTCGGTGTTGACCTGGAACCGTTCGGGCGCACCGCGGGCAAAGAAGTCCTGGCCCAGGCGGGGCCGCGCCATCAACCGCCGACCGGCGATCTGCATGGCTTCCAGGCGGCGAATCTGGAACGCCAGGGCCGCGGCCATTTCCTCGCCCGTGGGTTCGTCCTCGGCGCCCAGGTCGGGCAGCAACAGGCGCGACTTCAAATAGGCGAGCCAAGCCGCCATCACCAAGTAGTCGGCGGCGATCTCCAGATCGCGGCTCTGCGCTTCGGCGATGAACTTCAGGTATTGGTCGGCCAGGGCCAGGATCGAAATCCGGGTCAGGTCCAGCTTGTGCTCGCGCGCCAGGGTCAACAATACGTCCAACGGCCCTTCATAACCGTCGAGATCAACGGTGAAGATCTTGTCCCGATGGACGGAGGGCGTTTCCGGCGCGCAGAAGTCGTCGTCGTTCATGGGCTCCTTATACTCCCGTCAGCCGCCGAGTCCCAGGACGCTGAACAGCAACGTCATCAAACCCACCGCCGGCTGTCCAACCAGCCACCAGAACAGGTTCAGATCAACGCCCAGCTGGTTGCCCAGCAACGGCAGCACGAACATGCCACCCAGGATGATCAGGATGCCATAGCGTTCCAGCCGCGCCAGCGGCAGGGCCAAGGCGTCGGGCAACAGGTCGACCGCGACCCGGCCGCCGTCCAGCGGCGGCAACGGCAGCATGTTGAACACCGCCAGCAACAGGTTGAGCCAAACCATGTTGAGCAGGTTGTGCGCGACCCAGTCGGACGCCGCCGCCGGCAGGAACGCATCAACGGTCAACGCCAGACCGGCAAGCAAGGCCAGCAGGAGATTGGCCCCCGGTCCGGCCAGCGCGACCAAGACCATATGCCCCCGGGGATTGCGCAGCCGGGCGAAGTCCACCGGCACCGGCTTGGCGAAACCGAACATGAACTTGCCACCGGACATCAACAGCAACAGGGCGGGCATCAGGACCGTGCCGAAGGGATCGACATGCTTGATCGGATTGAACGTCACCCGGCCCAGCCGATAGGCCGTGTCGTCGCCCAGTTTCCAGGCGACATAGCCATGGGCCGCCTCGTGAAACGTCACCGCGACCAGAACGGGCAGGATCCATACCGAGGCGGTGAAAGCCAGTTCCGCCAAACTCAGATCGAACATCAGCCGCCCCCGCCCCGCCCGGCGCGGCGTGCGGCCTCGGCGCGCGCCAGGCGATCCAAGGCCGCGGCCGACATCGCCGGCAGGTCCCGGGCGACCGCCATCATTTCGGCCATGTCGCCGTTGCAATGCAGGACCACATCGCAGCCGGCTTCCAGGGAACGCCGCGTCCGCCCGGCAAAGTCACCGGAAAGCGCGCCCATGCTCAAATCGTCGGACACCAACAGGCCGCCAAAGCCGATTTCGCCCCGGATCACGCCGTCGATCACCGCCGGGGAAAAGGTCGCGCATCGGGCCGGGTCGACGGCATCGTAAACCACATGCGCCGTCATACCCCAGAGCACGTCGTTGAGCGCCAGGAACGGCCGGAAATCCGTCCGGCGCAGGGTCTCGCGGTCGGTCTCGACCCGGGGCAGCGTCTCGTGGCTATCGACCGTCGCCCGCCCATGACCCGGAAGATGCTTGATCACCGGCGAGACCCCGGCCGCGGCCAAGCCGTCGATCACGACCCGGCCGAGTTCGGCGATCATCTCCGGCGTGGTTCCCAAGGCCCGGTCGCCGATCACCGGGTCGGCATCGGCCTGGGGCAGATCCAGCACCGGCCAGCAATCGACGGTTATGCCCAGGTCGGCAAGGTCGTAGCCGATCGCCCGGGCGGTCCCGCCCAGGTCTTCGGCCGCCGCCGCCGGATCATGCCGGGCCTGCCGGGCGAATGCCGCCGCCGGCGGCCGGTCCGGCCAATGGGGCGGCCCCAGGCGCTGGACCCGGCCGCCCTCCTGATCGATCAGCACCGGGGTGTTCGAGTCATCGACGGTCTCGCGCATTTCGGCGACCAGGGCGCGGACCTGATCGGGATCGTTGACATTGCGTTTGAACAAGATGAAGCCCAGCGGATTGACGCGGGCGAAAAACGCCCGCTCATCCTCGGTCAAGCGATGTCCTTGACAGCCGAAAATCGCCGCCCTGGGCGGACCCTCGGGGCGCGTCATTTGCCGGGCGCCACGACCAGACAGCCCTGCCCCCGCTGGGACAGGCGGGCGCAGACCTGGCGCGCCGCCGCGCGGTCCGGCAGGGCGCCCAGGCGGATCCGATAGAACACGCCTTTCGCCCCCAGGTCGGCGCGCATCACGCGGACGGAATAAGCGCCCAGCAAATCGGCGTGTTTCTTTTTCAAACGCTCGCCCTCGCTGCGCGCCGCCTTGGCGGCGCGCGACGCGGCCAACTGAATCTGCCAGCCCTTGGCCGATGTCTGGGTCGTCGACGGAGCCGTCGCCGCGGACGACCGATTGGCCAGCAGGTTTTCCGGCTTGGGCGCGCCGCGCGTCGTCACCGGCGGGCGCACCGGGGTCAGCGGTTTTGTCACCGGTGGCGGCGCGGCCTTGGGCACCAATTGTATGGGTGCGTCGGCGGGCGTGTCGGGCGGCGGCGGTTGGACGGCGGTCGCCGTGATTGCCGACGTTGATGGCGCCGGCGGCGGGCTTGGCGGCGCGGCGGCCGGCGGGCTCGGCATGGCGGCGGGCGGAGATGGTTGATTGACGACGGTGGTCGGCGGCGTCGATGGCCCAGGCGAAGGCGTGGCGGCGGGCGCCGGGGGGGCTGGCGGCAACAGGGGTTCGGCGCCGGCGGCGGTCCTGCCGGCCGGGGCCTGGGGCACCGGGGCGACAGGGGCCAGCGGCGGCGAAACCGATGCCGGGGCAACCGGCCCCTGGCG
>JANQIJ010000371.1 GCA_028282185.1 Rhodospirillales bacterium | reverse complement strand
TGGCAGGGTTTCGAGGGCGGCCGCGCGGGCCGGGTCACCAAGCGGTTCTGGCCCGTCATGGTCACCCTGATCGCGGGTTCGGCCATGGGCGCGCAATTTCTGACGGAAATCGATCCGGTGACGGCGCAATTGATCCTGGGTGTCATCGTCGTCGTGTTTTCCCTAAGCCAATTCAAGACCCTGGTGATCCCAGACCCGAGCGCCCGGGAAAAATGGCTGAGCCCCGTCGTCGGACTGGTCGCCGGCTGGCTCGGCGGCGTCGCGACCTTCTTCGGCCCGGTGCTGGTCATGTACTTGGTGGCCCTTCGGCTGTCGAAGGACATGTTCGTTTCGACCATCGCGCTGTTGTACCTGATCGGCACGGTGCCGTTGTTCATCGTCCTGGCCTGGAAGGGCGTCCTCGGCCAGGAGGAACTGATCCTGTCCCTGGCCGGGACCGCCATCGTCATGGCCTTTGTCGTCGTTGGCCGGCGGCTTAGGACCGTGATTTCGTCGGACCGTTTCCGGCAGGGCCTGTTGATCGTCCTCGTGCTCATGGGACTCAACATGATCCGCCGCGCGGTGATGTAGGCCCGGCCGCCGACAATTTGCTATAGTCGGTGGATGTTCGAACCCGTCGCCTTGGCGGCCATCGCCGCCACCTTTCTCCTTGCCGGCGCGGTCAAGGGCGTCATCGGCCTCGGCCTGCCGACGGTCAGCCTGGGTCTGCTGACCGCCGTCTTCGACCTGCCGACGGCGATGGCGCTCTTACTTGTCCCGTCGTTTGCGACCAATCTGTGGCAGGGGGTGGTCGGCGGCCATGGCCGGGCGATCCTGCGCCGCCTGTGGCCGTTTCTTGCCATGGCCGGGCTGACCGTTTGGATCGGCGCGACGGCGCTGACCCGGCTTGATCTGAACCTGCTGTCCGGTCTGCTGGGCCTGTTGCTGGTCAGCTACGGCGCGCTCAGCCTGTCCGGTGTTCGCATCAGCATTTCCCCGGCCCGCGAGGTCTGGGCCGGGCCTTTGTTCGGCACGGCGAACGGAATCCTGACCGGGATGACCGGCTCCTTCGTCGTGCCCGGCGTGATGTTCCTGCAGGCGCTGGGCCTCGGCAAGGACATGCTGGTCCAGGCCATGGGCATGTTGTTCACCGTCTCGACCCTGGCCTTGGCCGTGGCGCTGGAAGGCAACGGCCTGTTGAGCAACGACCTCAACCTGGCATCGCTGGCCGCCTTGATGCCGGCGATCCTCGGCATGATCCTGGGACAGCGAATTCGCGACCGATTGTCGGAAGCCCGTTTTCGCCAGGTATTCTTTGTCGCGATCCTGATCCTGGGAGGCTACATCACGGCCAGCGCGGCGCTCGGCCTGCAATAGGACGCCGCGGGATCGACGCCCGGAGAATCGTCGGCAGCCGGCCTAAATCACGCCTTCGTCCTTCAACGCCGCCAACTCTCCGGCACCGAGCCCCAGTTCATCGCCCAGGATTTCGGCGTTGTGCTCGCCCTTCTGCGGTCCGGCATGGCGTATTTCCGCGGGCGTTTCAGACATGAAAGGAAAGGCGTTGGTCATGCGCACCGTTCCCAGGTCCACATCGGGAACCTCGACGATGTCGTTGCGCGCCCGGTATTGCGGGTCTTCGAAAATCTGGTCGACCGTATAAGCCGGGCCGATGGCCGCCTCGGCCTTCTCGAATTCGTCCAATACGCTATCCAGATCGCGTTCGGCGATCCAGCCGCCGACGATGCCGTCGACCTCGTCGATATGCTTGACCCGGTCGGCCGGCGTCTGGAACCGTGGGTCGGCGGCGACTTCGGGCCCGCCGCAAAGGGTCAGCACGCGGGTGACGATGGCCGGCGCGTTGGTCGATATGGCGACCCAATGACCGTCCTTGGTCCGATAGGTGTTGCGCGGCGCGTTGTTGTCCGACCGATTGCCCTTGCGCCTTTGGACCACGCCCAACTGGTCGTACTCCAAAGGCTGCGGGCCCAACAGCTGGAAGATGGGCTCGTAGATGCTGAGGTCAATGTACTGCCCCCGGCCAGTGCCCCTGGCATCCCTGTGATACAGCGCGAACATGGTGGCAAAGGCGCCGTAGGCGGCGGCAATCCCGTCGGCCAGACCGAAATTGGGCAGGGTCGGCGGTCCGTCCTCGGCGCCGGTGATCGCGGCGAAGCCGGAAAAGGCCTCGGCGATGGTGCCGAAGCCGGGCCGGCGGCGATAGGGGCCGGTCTGGCCGAAACCAGTGACCCGGACCATGACCAGGCGCGGGTTGATCGCCTTCAGATCCTCCCAACCGAGGCCCCAACGCTCCATCGTTCCGGTACGGAAATTTTCGATCAGGACATCCGTCGTCTTGATCAATTCCTTGAAAAGCGCCTGTCCCTTTTCGGTGGAAAAGTTCAGCGTGATTCCCCGCTTGTTGCGGTTGGCCATCTTGAACCACAGACCATGGCCGTCCTTCTGATGACCGGTGACGCGCAGGACGTCGCCCCTCGGATGTTCGACCTTGATCACATCGGCCCCGAAATCGGCGAGGAACATGCCCAGGGTCGGCCCGGCGATCACCGTCGCCGCATCGATCACGCGGAGCCCCTTGAGCGGCGGTTGCTTCTCCTGCTCCGTCATAACCGGTTGTCCTAGGCCAGCCCCGGTTCCGGTACGGCAAAATCGTCGGGACGGAGAAAGATCGTCGTCCGCTTGGCCAACCGGGGCAGGGTCTCGTCGAACGCCTCCCGCCGGTGCCACAGGCGGGCGTTATCCCACATCACCACATCGCCGTTGCGCCAACTGTGGGTATAGATGAAGCGATCCTGCAGCATGTGTTCGGTCAGGCGTTCCAGGAGCGACCGGCCTTCGTCCTCATCCAGACCGTCGATCCCGATGGTCTTGTTGGGATCGATATACAGCGAACGCTGCCCCGTCGCGGGGTTTTCCAGGACGATGTCGTGGGTTGCCGGCGGCGTCCGGTCGTGCAGCACCTGAACCCGATCGGCGTCGTCCTTGAAATCCCGCTTCATGGTGGCATCGGCCTTGGCCCCGTACTTGGCGGTCGCGCGCCGGCCCTCGACCTGTTGGCGCAGGTTGTCCGGCAGGGCGTCATAGGCCAGCTTGGTATTGCAATAGGACGTGTGACCGCCGGCGTCCGGAACCTCGCAGGCATAAAATATGGAGCCCGAGGCCGGTCGCTCGCGATAGATCTGGTCGTGATGCCAATAGACTTCGTAACTGCCGAGCCCGCCGAGCGCCGAGCCGTCCGGCCGTTTCAGGCTGGTGATGTAGATGATCTCCGGATGCTTGGGGGAGTACATGTCGTCACGGACCAGCAGGTCCAAATCGCCGAACCGGCGCGAGAACGCGACATGCTCGTCCTCGGTCAGGCTTTGGCGGCGGAACAGCAGCAGCGGGTCCGCCTGCCATAGGGCGTAAATCGCGTCGAAGGCCGCGTCATCCAGATCGGCCAGATCGACGTCCAGAACCTCACGGCCGAAAAGTTGCGTCAATGGGCGGGTTTTCAGTTCCACGGCTTGGCCTCCCTGTGATTTTTGACCTTGCGAGCATTGTATACAATGCGTTCCGAACATTGTATACAATGTGTTCCCGAGAAAAAGAAAAATCAGGGCCCGCCCCGACGCAAATCGCGGACCAGACCCTGGATGTCGAAGTTACGCATTTCCGCTCCGATGGCCTCGCCCAAGTTGCCGGAGACGCTGACGGTCAAATCGACGGGCCGGCCGTCCTGGACCTTGGGATTATGGCCCTTGATGCGAAACGTCAGGCGGACGTCCTTGCGCACGTCGCCGTCAACGGTGACCGCCAAGTCGTCGAACCGGAAGTCTTCCAGAATATCCAGGACCAGGGCCATTTGCGGGTTGTCCTCGGCCATGGCCGCGCGGGTCGGCGGCTTGAACGATAGGGTGCCCGCCTGCAAGGCGCGCAACAGCCCCTCGCGAACAGCGATGGCCGCCGCCGAGCCATCCGGCGATGGGCCTTGGCCGCCGCCGAGGTCGATGGGCAGGCGGCCCGACAGGCGCCCCTCCGCTTCCAGGCCGGCGACATTGAAACGACGGGCCAGGTCGGCCAGACCGATGTCCGTGACCTCGATCTCGACCCGGTCGGGCAGACCGCCGGCACCCAAGGCGACCTCGGCGACGCCCAGCCGGCCCCCGGCGCCGGCGACGGTGGCCCGCTCGATGAACAATCTGCCCGCGTCTTCCAGACGGAAATCGACCCGCATGTCGGACACCGGCAGGCCCCAATCGATTTCCGCCACGCGCAACGTCTGGCCCGGCGGAGTCGCCGGCGGCCAAAGACGCATAAGGTCCGCGCCGCCCTCTATCCCGGTCAACCGCCCCCCCGACCAGCTGATGTTCCCGCCGTTCAGAGAAACCCGGCCGCGGCCCCCCGTCGGGTCATCAAGGGGCACCGACGCCTCTGCCGCAAGACGGCCGAGCCCGGCAACGGCGCCCGCGAAACCATCTGGCAGCACCGTGCCGGCCGGCGTGA
>JANQIJ010000038.1 GCA_028282185.1 Rhodospirillales bacterium | reverse complement strand
ACATTCAGGCGTTGAAAGCCTGCATGGACGCACGCGGCGGGCGCCTCGGCTACAACGTCGTCGCCTTGATCGAAACCGGCGAGGAAACGGCCTCGCCCGGCCTGCGTGAATTCTGCCGTGACAACAAACATCTGTTTCCGGCGGATGTATTCATCGCGTCGGACGGCCCGCGCCTCAAGGCGGACAAGCCGACGCTCTATTTCGGCTCGCGCGGCGTGTTCAATTTCACCATGGCCATCAATCTCAGGGAGGGCGGGCACCATTCGGGCAACTGGGGCGGCCTGCTCGCCAATCCGGGCATTCGCCTGTCCCATGCCATTGGGACCATCGTCGATGCCAAGGGCCGTATTCTCCTGGACGATTTGAAGCCCGAGCCGATTGCCAATTCCGTCCGCGCCGCGCTTGCCAAGCTGGAGGTCGGCGGCGGCGAGACCGACCCGGAGATCGACCCCGATTGGGGCGAGCCGGGATTGACCGC
Source organism: Rhodospirillales bacterium (assembly GCA_028282185.1). Taxonomy (GTDB): domain Bacteria; phylum Pseudomonadota; class Alphaproteobacteria; order Rhodospirillales; family Casp-alpha2; genus UBA1479. The sequence continues at coordinate 2,500 of JANQIJ010000038.1, read as the reverse complement.
GGCGGAAAAGGTGTTCGGCTGGAACACCTTTGAGATCCTGGCCTTCAAGACCGGCAATCCGGACAACCCGGTGAACGCCGTGCCGCCGTCCGCTTTTGCCAAATGCCACATGCGCTTCGTCGCCGGGTTCGACGCGGCGACGGTCCTGCCGGCGATCCGCAGGCACCTCGACGGCCTGGGCTTCGACGATGTCGAATTGGCGCCCGACCGGGAAGTGATGCAGGCGACGCGGCTCGACCCGGATCAGCCCTGGGCGAAATGGGCGGTCCGTTCCCTGACCCGGACCACCGGGGAGGAGCCGGCGGTCCTGCCCAACCTGGGCGGCTCGCTGCCCAACGATTGCTTCGCCGACATTCTGGGCCTGCCGACCATCTGGGTGCCCCATTCCTATGCCGCATGTTCCCAGCACGCACCCAACGAACATGTCCTGGAAAGCGTCTCACGCTCGGCGCTTGGACTGATGGGCGGGCTGTTCTGGGACCTGGGCGAAGCCGAGGGGCGGCCGGCGTGATGACCGAACTTTGCGATAAAACGGCCGTGGAGTTGCGCGGCCTGATCGGCGCCCGCGAGGTCTCGCCCGTGGACCTAGTCGACAGCTGCCTCAAGCGGATCGAGGCGGTCAACGCCACGGTCAATGCCTTCGTCGCCATCGATGGCGACCGGGCACTGGACCGGGCGCGGGAATTGGAAAACGAGATGACCGGTTCCGAGGATCTGCCGAAGTTGTTCGGCCTGCCCGTCGGCATCAAGGATTTGGTCAATACCGCAGGTCTGCGCACGACCTATGGCTCGCTGCTCTACAAAGACCATGTGCCGGACCGGGACGACGGCCAGATCACCTGCCTGAAACGGCAGGGTGCGATCATTTTGGGGAAAACCAACACACCGGAATTCGGTTCCGGGTCGAACACCACCAATCGGGTCTATGGCGCGACCACCAATCCCTTCGATCCGGCGCGCACGCCGGGCGGCTCGTCCGGCGGCTCGGCGGCGGCGCTGGCCTGCGGCATGGTACCGCTGGCCACCGGTTCGGACACCGGCGGCTCGTTGCGCGCACCCGCCACCTGGTCCGGCGTGGTCGGCTTTCGTCCGCGGCCCGGGGCCGTCGCCAACGAGCGGCGCACCCTGCCGCTGACCTACTTCAGTGTTCAAGGCCCGATGGCGCGGACCGTCGCCGATACGGCGCTGCTCTATTCGGCCCAGGCCGGTAGCGCCGACCCCGGCGATCCCATGGGCTTTCCGTTTTCCACGGCGCAGTTCGCCTATCCGGCGGAAGCGGCCTTGGGCGACCTGAAGGTCGCGTTTTCCGAAGACCTGGGCGCGGCCCCGGTGGATGACGGCATCCGCCACGTGTTCCGGCACCGCTCTGCCAAGTTCCGCGGCGTCTTCGCCGAGGTACGGGACGATCACCCGGACATTTCCGGCGTCCGCGAAGCGTTTTGGGTGCTGCGCTGCGTCTATTACATGGCCTGCCACCGCGAACGGGTCGAACGGCACCGGGACCTCTTGGCGCCCAACATCGTCATGAACACGGAAGCCGGCCGGGACATGTCGTTGCGCGACGTGGCCGAGGCCGAAGTCGCCTGGGGTCAATGGTATCAGCGGTTCCAGGCCTTCATGGAAGACGTCGACTTGTTGATTGTGCCGGGCAATGCGATCCCGCCGTTCAGGCTGGACGAAGGGATTCCCAAGGAAATCAACGGCAAGCCGACGGAGAACTACATGGACGCCTCGCTGATCCGCTCGGCCCTGACGCTCACCGGCTGCCCGGTGATCGCGATCCCGTGCGGCCTGGATGAGACGGGCGCGCCCTTCGGTTTTCAGGTCGCCGGCCGCCGCCACGGCGAAAAGAACCTGCTGGCCGCCGCCCTGGCGCTGGAATCCCTGTTCAACGGTGATCCGGAAACGGCCCGCCCCACCCCCGATTTGGAGGCTTTGAAATGACCGATGCCGAGGAGTTATGCGACCTGACCGCGACCGAGGCCCGGCGCCGTATCGGAACCAAGGAGATTTCTCCGGTGGAACTGCTGGAAAGCTGCATCGCCCGGATCGAGACCGTGGACGGCGCTGTCAACTGCATGGTGACCCGCGCCTTCGAGCGCGCCCGGGAAGAGGCCAAGGTCGCCGAAAAGGCGGTGCTCGACGGCGATGCCTTGGGCCTGCTGCACGGCCTGCCGATCGGTATCAAGGACTTGGAGGCGACCGAAGGCATCCGCACGACCTGGGGCTCGCTGATCCATGAAGACCACGTGCCCGAGGCCGATCAGGCCTCCGTCGCCGCCGCCCGGGCCGAGGGTGCGATCGTCCTCGGCAAGACCAACACGCCGGAATTCGGCGCCGGCGCCAACACCAAGAACCGGGTGTTCGGCGCCACCGGCAATCCCTTCGATCCGGTGAAGACCTGCGCCGGGTCGTCCGGCGGCTCGGCCGTGGCGTTGGCCACCGGCATGGTGCCCCTCGCCTCGGGCTCCGATTACGGCGGCAGCCTCCGCACGCCGGC
>JANQIJ010000305.1 GCA_028282185.1 Rhodospirillales bacterium | reverse complement strand
GCCCCCCGCCATGGCGGCGTCCGCCCTGCCCGACGCCTATCGCGACAGCCTGACGACCGGGTTATGGCCCAATCTGGACGTCCTGCCGACGAAGGAAGCGAACGCCACGGGCAGGGCAATCCGACCGGCGGACGTGCCTTGGCGCCGCCCGACGCGAAAAGGTCGCCTAACGCGTCCAGGCGTTGCCGCCGGTCACTTGAAGCTGACTTCGCAGATTTCGTAGGCGCGGGCCCCGCCGGGCGCGGCCACCTCGACCGAATCGCCGACCGATTTGCCGATCAGCGCCCGGGCCAGGGGCGAGGTCACGGAAAGCTTGCCCTGTTCCAAATCCGCCTCATGCTCGCCGACGATGCGATAGGTGGTTTCTTCGTCCGTGTCCTCGTCCGCAACCATCACCTTGGCGCCGAACCGCACCGTTTCGCCGGAGAACTTGGACGGGTCGATCACTTCGGCGCGGCTGATCACCGCTTCCAATTCGGCGACCCGGCCCTCGATGAAACCCTGTTTCTCGCGTGCCGCGTCGTATTCGGCGTTTTCCGACAGATCGCCATGCTCGCGCGCCGCGGCGATGGCCTGGATCACGGCGGGCCGTTCCTCGGTCTTCAGCTTGCGCAACTCATCTTCCAAGGCCTTAAGGCCATCGGGCGTCATGGGGTAATTGTCCATGGTGCCGTTCCTTATGCGTCGGGGCCGGGGTTTTCGCCGCCAGCCGTCAATAACAAAAACCCATCACGCCGGCCGCTCCACCGGGCGCCGTGCTTATCCCCAGGTTGTGATCGGGAATGCGTTTTCTATGACACCGCAAAATAATCCTGAAGCGGCGCCACTTCAAGGTTGCCGTCGGCCGTGGCCTCCATGGCCTCGACCGCGGCCGCGGCCGCCGTCAGGGTGGTGTAATGGGGCACGCCGTTTTCCAAGGCCGAACGGCGGATCGAGCGCGAGTCCTCGATCGCCTGGGCGCCCTCGGTGGTGTTGATCACCAGATGGATATCGCCGTTGACGATGGCGTCCTCGCAATGGGGGCGGCCTTCCAGGACCTTGTTGACCCGGGCCACGTCGAGCCCCTGTTCGACCAGAAAGCGCTGCGTGCCGCCGGTCGCCATCAGATCGAAGCCCAGGTTCGACAGGCGCTGGGCGATGTCCACGGTGCGTGGCTTGTCCCCGTCCTTGACGGAAATGAACACGCTGCCGCCAACCGGCAGCTTCATTCCCGCCGCCAGTTGCGATTTGGCGAAGGCGCGGGGGAAATCCCGGTCCAGGCCCATGACCTCGCCGGTGGATTTCATTTCCGGCCCCAGGACCGTATCGACCCCGGGGAAGCGGGAAAACGGGAACACCGCCTCCTTGACCGCCACATGGTTCTGTTTGGCGCGGACGGTCAGATCCATGTCCTTCAGTTTCTCGCCGCACATCAGCCGGGTCGCGATCTTGGCGATCGGCAGGCCCGTCGCCTTGGCGACGAAGGGCACGGTGCGGGACGCCCGCGGATTGACTTCCAGAATGTAAATCTCGCCGTCCTTGACCGCGTACTGCACGTTCATCAGGCCGACCACGCTGAGCGCCCGGGCCAAAGCCTGGGTCTGGCGTTCCAGTTCCCGGATGATGTCGGGACTCAGGGAAAACGGTGGCAGGGAACAGGCGCTGTCGCCGGAATGAATGCCCGCTTCCTCGATATGCTGCATGATGCCGGCGACATAGACGTCCTTGCCATCGGACAGGGTATCGACATCGACCTCGATGGCGTCCTGCAGATAGCTGTCGAGCAGCACCGGACTGTCGCCCGAGACTTTCACCGCGTCGGTCATATAGCGGCGCAGCGCCCCCAGGTCGTGGACGATTTCCATGGCCCGGCCGCCCAGCACGTATGACGGCCGGATGACCAGAGGATAGCCGATTTCCGCCGCCACAGTCTCGGCCTCGGCTTCCGAACGGGCCAGCCCGTTGGCCGGCTGGCGCAAGCCCAGGTCCTTCAACAGCATCTGAAAACGTTCCCGGTCTTCCGCCAGGTCAATGGCGTCGGGGCTTGTGCCCAGGATGGGGATGCCGGCGCTTTCCAGCGCCAAGGAAAGTTTAAGCGGCGTCTGTCCGCCCAACTGGACGATGCAGCCCTTGAAGTCACCTTTCGCCTGTTCGCCGCGGATCAGTTCGATGACGTCTTCGGCCGTCAGCGGCTCGAAATAGAGCCGGTCCGAGGTGTCGTAGTCCGTCGAGACCGTTTCCGGATTGCAGTTGACCATGATGGCCTCGTACCCGGTTTCCTTCAGCGCATAGGCCGCATGGACGCAGCAGTAATCGAATTCGATGCCCTGGCCGATGCGGTTCGGCCCGCCGCCCAGGATCGCGACCTTCTTGGCATCCGTGACCTCGGCCTCGTTCTCCGGACCGCGGGACCCGTCGCCTTCGTAGGCCGAATACATGTAAGAGGTCTTCGCCGGGAATTCGGCGGCGCAGGTGTCGACCCGCTTGTAGACCGGGCGGACGTCGGCGCCACGCCGCGCCTCGGAGACCTCAAGCGCCGTCGTGCCCGTCAGTTCCGCCAGTCGGGCGTCACAGAACCCCAGCTTCTTCAGGGTCAGCCAATCGGCCGCGCCGGCCTCGGTCGCCGGCGGCAGGCCGTCCCGCTTGACCCGCGCTTCGGCCCGGACGATGGCCAGCATCTGGTCCAGGAACCAGGGATCGTATCTGGTGATGGCGGCGACCTCCTCGACCGGCATGCCCTGGCGCAGGGCCTCGCCGATATTGAGGATACGGTCCGGCCCCGGCCGGGAGATGGCGGCACGGATGGCGTCCCGGTTGGCGTCCAGATCGGCCACCGGGTCGAGCCCGTCGATCACCACGTCGTTCAGACCGGTGAGCCCGGTTTCCAGGGAACGCAGGCCCTTCTGCAGGCTTTCGGCGAAACACCGGCCCATGGCCATGGCCTCGCCCACGGATTTCATCGAGGTCGTCAAGATGGGTTCGGCGCCGGGGAACTTTTCGAAGGTGAAACGCGGGATCTTGGTGACCACGTAGTCGATGGTCGGCTCGAAGGACGCCGGGGTCACGCCCGTTATGTCGTTCTGCAATTCGTCCAGCGTATAGCCGCAGGCCAGCTTGGCCGCGACCTTGGCGATGGGGAAGCCCGTCGCCTTCGACGCCAGGGCCGACGAGCGCGAAACGCGCGGGTTCATCTCGATCACCACCAGGCGGCCGGTTTCCGGGTTGACGGCGAATTGCACGTTGGACCCGCCCGTGTCGACCCCGATCTCGCGCAGCACCGCGATCGAGGCGGTGCGCATGATCTGGTATTCCTTGTCCGTGAGCGTCAGGGCCGGCGCGATGGTGATGCTGTCGCCCGTATGCACGCCCATGGGATCGACGTTTTCGATGGAACAGATGATGATGCAGTTGTCGGCGTTGTCGCGGACGACCTCCATCTCGTATTCCTTCCAGCCGAGGACGCTCTCTTCGACCAGGACTTCGGTGACAGGACTTGCGGAAAGCCCGCCGGCGACGATCTTTTCGAACTCTGGCCGGGTGTAGGCGATGCCGCCGCCGATGCCGCCCAGCGTGAAGGACGGCCGGATGATCGCCGGCAGGCCAACCTTTTCCAGGGCCTCCAGGGCTTCGGCCATGGTGTTGACGACGGTCGAGCGCGGGCTTTCCAGGCCGATCTGGTCCATCGCGTCGCGGAACTGCTGGCGGTCCTCGGCTTTCGCAATAACGCCAGCGTTGGCGCCGATCATCTCGACCCCGTATTTCTCCAGAACGCCCATTTCCTCCAGCGCGATGCCGGTATTCAACGCCGTCTGCCCGCCCATGGTGGGCAGCAGCGCGTCGGGTCGTTCCTTGGCGATGATCTTTTCCACCATCTCCGGTGTGATGGGCTCGATATAGGTGGCGTCCGCCATGTCGGGATCGGTCATGATGGTCGCCGGGTTGGAGTTCACCAGGATCACCCGGTAGCCCTCTTCCCTGAGCGCCTTACACGCTTGCGCGCCGGAGTAATCGAACTCACAGGCCTGGCCGATGACGATGGGCCCGGCGCCGATGATGAGGATGGAGGAGATGTCGGTTCTTTTTGGCAATTAAGATGCTCCCGCTAACAGGCCGCCTAAAAAACTAAGTAATGCTGTAGCTGCATGGCCGATGGCATTATCTGCAAACCTGACAGCCAAATACTTGACTGTTTTTTCGGCGAATTTCTCGAGCACGTCCCATTGGACCTGAGGTGAATCTAGTAGAACTTGGAGCGCTCGAACCTCGCAAAGCTTCTGATCGAACTCATCCTCATCGAGGTTGCCGTGATCGTTCGAGGCTACCATTGCGTCATGAAGGTCTTTTGCGCCTTCAATTGAATTAAACCAATATTGTTCGTTGTCACTTCGCCGAACTACGCGATCAGAGGCCGGAACTACGTTGGGCTCTTGAACTTGCCTCTTCAGAGCCTCGTTTTCTTGGGATATCTCGTCGAGAAGTGACAAGCCTCCGATCACCAGAAGACGCGTGTCTCCAACTTGACCCAGTGCTCCAGCAACTTCGTCGACTCTTTTCGACAGACTTTGCGCTAATTCAGCCACTCTCTCTTCACTGCCAGCCTCGACAGCAACACGAAACGTTTTGCCATTTATCTTGGGCTCTAAATATGCAGTGGCATTTTCGGCGTCCTGAGAGCTGCTGTAGGTCCGCTCTGGATTAACCATTTCTGACAAATATTCTTCGACGTATACTTCGCCGTCTGCTGTCAGAGACGCTTCGCAGTTTTCGTCTATACCCCCGCCGAGAGTAAACCCGGCTTTAATCAGGCCGTTTGCGTCATGCCATTCCGCAGCCTTACTTACCCAGCCTTCCTTGTAAGGCAAATCCGCATCATCAGCGATGGTCTTGAGGTCGAAATATCCTGGCCCATCTTTGTGTTCAACTTTGGCTAATTCAACCAGCAATTCATCTCGGAAAATTTTAAATGACATAGCCTGTTTTAGCGCTGATGATAGTTTCCCAGCTGCGTCACCTTCAGCCTTTAACCTGTCAACCTCGTCGATCAACAGCCCAGTAATCTTAAAAAACCCCTCGTTTTCATCGGCAATCGCCGTCGTTTGATGAATAAGCCCGTTCATTAGCAGGTCATCCAGAACCGCAGCCGCTTCAGCTGTCCGTGCATTTGCGCTGATGATGTTTAGCAAATCTAACCTCGATATTTCGCCGGTCCCAGCGCCAGAAGATATCGAATCAAGGGAGTCATATATGTGAAGTACCGCAGCATCTCTCAGTTTCTGCAAACGGCCCATCAGGGTTTTTCCATCAACGCAACGAACCGCTTGAAGAGGTAATGGCTATCCTGCGGACCGGGGCTGGCTTCCGGGTGGTACTGGACAGAGAACACCGGCTTGCCTTCGATTCGGATGCCTTCCAGGCAGCCGTCGAACAGGGACTTATGGGTCTCGATGACGCCATCCGGGAGTGAGTCCCGGTCGACCACGAAGCCGTGGTTCTGGCTTGTGATTTCGACCTTGCCGGTCTCCAGGTCCTGGACCGGCTGGTTGGCGCCCCGGTGACCCAGGTGCATCTTCGACGTGGTGGCGCCCAGGGCCAGGGCCAGGATCTGATGGCCCAGGCAGATGCCGAACACGGGCAGGCCCGTCGCCATCACGCCCTGGACCATGGGCACGGCATATTCGCCGGTGGCCGCCGGGTCACCCGGCCCGTTGGAAAGAAAAAGCCCATCGGGACGATGGGCCAAAACCTCTTCCGCCGTGGCCGTCGCCGGGACCACCGTGACCTTGCATCCCTCCGCCGCCAGGCAACGGAGGATGTTGTGCTTGGCGCCGAAATCGACGGCGACCACATGGTGCTTGGGGTTTTCCAATTGGCCGAAGCCCGAGCCCAGGGCCCAGGTCGCGGTGTCCCATTGATAGGTCTGTTGGCAGGTCACGTCACGGGCCAGGTCCATGCCCTCGAGCCCGGGAAAGCCGCGGGCTTCCGCGATGAGGTTTTCAACGTCGAGCGGGCCATCCGGATCATAGGCGACGACGCCCGAGGGCGCGCCGCCGTCCCGGATCAGCCGGGTCAGGCGGCGGGTATCGACGCCGGTGACGGCGACCAAGTTCATTTTCTTGAGCCAGGCGTCCAGATGTTCGGCCGCGCGCCAGTTCGAGGGCGCCGTGATGTCGGCCCGCATCACCGCCCCCCGGGCGGCGGGCGTCACCGTTTCCATGTCTTCCGGATTGGCGCCGACATTGCCCACATGGGGGAAGGTGAAGGTGATTACCTGGCCGGCATAACTGGGATCGGTGAGGATTTCCTGATAGCCGGTAACGGACGTGTTGAAACAGACCTCGCCGACGGAATTGCCGGCCGCCCCGGCGCCCTGGCCCCAAAACACCTCGCCCGACGCCAACACCAGGGCGGCGTTTGCGTGGCCGGGCTGGGCGTCCGCAGGGGGGGACGCGGGCGAATTTTCTCCGGACATGAACGGTTTTTCGGGCTGGGAATGGACCAAGGCGGATTAACGCGTTGGAAACAAGCTTCTACGCTCCCCAAGGCCCCAGGTCAAGACAAAGGCGCGATTCATATTTTCATATATTTCAAATGATTAGGAGAATCTCGGGGATTTGCCACGGAAGAAATTTTCGGTTAGGGTCCGGCTGCTTCCCAATCACCCCGGACCGATACATGTTACGCGAGCAGATTTCAGCGGAGCTCAAATCCGCGATCAAGGGCAAACAGGCCTGCGCCACCGCGACCCTGCGCCTGATCAATGCCGCGATCAAGGATCGCGACATCGCCGCCCGGGACAAGGGCAACCAGGACGGCATTTCCGACGACGAAATCCTGTCTTTGCTGCAATCGATGATCAAGCAGCGCCAGGAAAGCGCCACCGCCTATGAAAAGGGCGAGCGCCAGGACCTGGCCGAGCGCGAGCGCGAGGAAATCACCGTCATCGAGGGGTTCCTGCCGGAACAGATGACGGAAGAGGAAATCGTCAAGGCCGTGGACGCGGTGATCGGCGAGACCGGCGCCGACTGCATCAAGGACATGGGCAGCTGCATGGGTGCGCTGAAACAGAAGTACGCCGGGCGCATGGATTTCGGCAAGGCCAGCGCCGTGGTGAAGGAAAGACTCTGTTAGTCGCGAAACCTGAGGAACCGAAGGTTCCGACAGTGGCTTCGCGCGGAAACAAATGACCCCTCAGTCGCCGGGCGGGCGCCTCCGCGCCCTTGGCTTTCGCTGCGCTTATGCTCCGCGGGGCCTCAATGGCCCAGTTACGATGGCGCCACCGCTCTAATCTGTCAGCTAAACCACGTCTAGCCTCATCTGTGGAAAGCGCAAATCTCGGGGATAATTCACTAACTTCCCTACTGCGCATATGGTCCGTTTGCGGGTAACCTAAGGGTTCTGGAATGGTCCCCCAAAGGTTTTGGAAACAGCCCCCAACGCCTATGGGAGCTGTTTCCATTGGTAATCGAATCCGCAACTTACCGCGAAAGCCCGAGGCTTTATGGCGATCCCACCCGAATTCCTGGAAGAGTTGAAAGCCCGCCTGCCGGCGACGGACGTGGTCGGGCGACGGGTCAAACTGGTGCGTTCGGGGCGCGACACCAAGGGTCTCTGCCCGTTCCATAAAGAGAAAACGCCAAGCTTCCACGTCTACGACGACCATTACCATTGCTTCGGCTGCGGCGAACACGGCTCGGTCATCGATTTCGTCATGGCAACGGAGAACCTGGGGTTTCGCGAGGCGGTGGAACGGCTCGCCGGCGAGGCGGGCCTGTCGTTGCCCGAGGAAACGGCCGAGGACCGCCAGCGCCGGGAAACCAACAAGACCCTAAGCGAGGTCGTCGAGCAGGCGGCCCTGTTCTTCGAGCGCTGCCTGCACATGCCGGAGGGCCAGGCGGCGCTCACCTACCTCAGGGAACGGGGGTTCACGGACGAGACCATCCGCCGCTTTCGCTTAGGGTTCTCCCCCGACGGGCGCGGCGCCTTGAAGGCCCATCTGGCCAAGCAGGGCATCGATCAGGGCATGATGCTGGGCGCCGGGCTGCTGGTCCAGCCGGAAGACCGGGCGCGGGACCCCTACGACCGGTTCCGCGGCCGGGTCATGTTCCCGATCACCGACCGCCAGGGCCGGGTCATCGCCTTCGGCGCGCGGCTCCTGAATGGAGACGGTCCAAAGTATCTCAACTCACCGGAGACAAGTCTCTTCCAAAAGGGTCGCAACCTTTATGGCCTGGCCCAGGCCAAGGAAGCGATCCGCGACGCCGGCCGGGTCATCGTCGCGGAGGGCTATACGGACGTCATCGCCCTGGCCCAGGCGGGAATCGGACAGGCGGTGGCGCCGCTCGGCACCGCCGTGACCGAGGAGCAAATTTCCCTGTTGTGGCGCCTGGCGCCGGAACCGGTGCTGTGTTTCGACGGCGACGCCGCCGGCCAGAAGGCGGCGGCCCGGGCGGCGGAACGGGCCCTGCCGATGCTCACCGCGGGCCACGGCCTGCGCTTTGCCCTGCTGCCCCAGGGCGAGGACCCGGACAGCCTGGTCCGGACCCAGGGCGCGCCCGCGTTCCGTGCCCTGATGGACGGCGCGACGCCTCTGTCGGAACTGGTGTGGAAGGTCGAATGCGCCAATTTCCCGGGCGGCCGCCTGCCGGACACGCCGGAAGGCCGGGCCGACCTGTCGAAGCGACTGGATGGCCGGGTGCGCGACATTCCCGATCCCACCGTGCGGCGCTATTTCTCCGATTTCTTCAAAAGCCGGCTATGGCCCGGCGGCGAAGGCCGACGCGGTGCCGGCCGCGACCGGGGACGCTCCGGCGGATCGCGCGGCTGGCAGGCGGACAATTGGAGCGGCGCCCGACGGCTGGTCGCCGACAGCCCGGAAACCGCCCCCGTCGACCGGGCCGGGATGCGCGCGCGGATCCTTTTGGCGACGGCGATCAACCATCCGGAGGTGCTGGGCGAGGTCGATGAGGAGCTGGGCATGCTGGCCGTCGGCGACAGCGCGCTTGACAATTTGCGTCAGGCATTATTAATCACTCTGGCTGACGGTTTGTCCCTTGACTCCGAGGGGCTCAGAAACCACTTGTCAGAACAGGGTCATTCCCCGGCGCTGAGCCAGATATTGACCGCGCGAACATATAGCCATGCCTATTTCGCGCGACCTGAGG
>JANQIJ010000028.1 GCA_028282185.1 Rhodospirillales bacterium | reverse complement strand
CCAGCTCATCAGCAGGCTCCAGCGGCCCCATTTGTGATACCAGCCACAGGCCTTGTCCATCTGATCGGGCGCCGCCGTCAATTGGGCGCTTGGCCGCTGGATCGAACATTTCCGCGACCGCAAATGGTTCCCGGCGACGCCCGATCAGATGGACAAGGCCTGTGGCTGGTATCACAAATGGGGCCGCTGGAGCCTGCTGATGAGCTGGATGCCGATTGTCGGCGACCCCCTGACCCTCGCCGCGGGCATGCTGCGCGAACCGTTTTGGAGCTTCCTAGCCATCGTCGCCGTCGCCAAGACGATGCGCTATATGGTCGTCGCCGCCTTGGCCCTCGGCGGCGCCTGACGGCCGATGCCTCGGTGGTTGACCCGCCGGGGTCCGGGCGCTTTGCTGGACGCCAAGCCAATGGAACGAAGGAGGCCGCCCTCATGTTGCTTGAAGGCTCCTGCGCCTGCGGTGCCGTCCGCTTCACGGTCGAATCCCCGGCGCCTCATCCCTATTGCCGCTGCTACTGTCCCGATTGCCGGAAGACCTGCACCCCTTCGCATCGGCCATCGACACGCCCCTGCCCGAACCGCCCAAGACGGTCGATTATTTCCTGGCTCATAAGGCCTCTTGGGTGCCGCGCCCGTCAGGCCCCCGGCACGAGGCGTTCGACGAAGCCTATACCGTCGGCATGAAAGACTGGCACCGCCGGAACGGTCTTTTCGAAGACAGTGACGGTTGAAGACCCGGCTATCGCCGCGCGGTCGCTCGGATCAATCTGCCCGGCGGTGAGGTCGCGGCCTATGTCCATACGGTCGCGGAGTGATCCGCGCCGGCCGCCCGCGTGACCGCGTAATCGCCGCCGATGCCGACGATCTCATAGACGGGCACCGGCTCCGCCATGCCCTTGAGCTGAACGTTCAAATGGCCGCTGGTCTGGACGATTTCCTGGACGGCGGCATGGGTCGCCGCGGCGGCGAAGATCTGTCCGCCGCTCGCCAATCCTTCGATACGCGCCGCCAGGTTCACCGTGCTGCCGATGACGCTGTATTTCAGACGCATTTCGGACCCGATGTTGCCGGCGACGACCTCGCCCGTGGACAGTCCGACGCCCATGGCCAGGGGCGGCAATCCGCGGCCATTGATTTCGGCATTGACGCCCGCCATGGCGTTCTGCATCTCGATCGCTGCGGCGACCGCCCGCGCCGCGTCGTCCGGCTTCGCCGCCGGAACACCGAACACCGCCATCAGGGCATCGCCGATAAAATTGTCGATGCTGCCGCCATGGCGCATGACGATGCCGGACATGGTGCCGAGATAGACATTCAAGGCATCGACCACTTCCTCGGGCGACAGTTGCTCGGACATCGGCGTAAAGCCCCGAAGGTCGGCCATCAACACGGTCACATGGCGCCGCTCGCCGCCCAGTTCCAAGGCCCCGTTCCGCTCAAGGACGGTTTCCGCAACCTCGTTGGTGACGTATTGGCCGAACACCTTCTTGATAAATTCGTTACGCAAATAGAGGTCTTCGTAGGCCCGACCCTTTTCCAGGGTCAACGCCAGTTCGCCGGCGATCTGCTGAAACAACTCGATGTGCTGATCTTGATAGGCGTCGGGCTCGCGGCTGGAGAAAAAGATGAACCCGATGACGGCGTCACGGGCGACCAGCGGACAGGTCAGGCTGGACCGCACGCCTTCCTTGAGGATCAGCTTCGTGGAATGGGACGTCGGATGGGCCTTTAGGTAGTCCTTCAGGTCATTGATGATTCGGGGAACCCGCGTCGTCGCGATCTTTTCCAGACTGCTGCCTTTCAGGCGCGCCGCATATCCCTTACCGATGCTCTCGGCCTCATAGGCGGCGCGGGACCACTGGGCGCGGACGATGCTTTTGCCCGACTCGTTCTTTTCGATAAGGGCGACGCCGATGCGGTCGTAGGGGATGACCGAGTCGAAGGTCTCGAAAACGTGATCCAGCACCTCATCGAAGAACATGCCCGAATTCACCCGGTCGGTGATTTCGTTCAAGGCCTTGATTTCGGCGAACTTGTGGTCGAGCCGGCTGCCCAGGGCAACCAAGGCGTCGCTCATGTCCTTGAGCGCCAGGGGACCGTATTCCGCGAATTCGCGATCGGCACCGTCGGGCAGGATGTCGATCGCCGCGCGTCGGAAAATTTGGGTGCGCCGCTCGTCGCCGGTCTTGTCCAGATGCGCCGCAAGCTGCTCGCGCAACGCCAGGATCAAGTGGTTCTGCGCATCTAGGCGTGATTCCAGGGCCGCGATTTCGGTTTGCAAATGGGCGATCGTATCTTGGCGTGTCCCCATTGCGGCCTCCGATCCGGGGCCGACGGGGATCGGCCGCCGCGATGCGATCGCGGGGGTCTAGGCTGTGCCCGCCAAGTCCGACCAGGTAACGCGATTGAGTTTGTACGCTTCGAGAAGCTCGATCTCGACTGCGGCGGAGCGGCCCAATTCGGCCATCACCGAGTTACGCACGAACCGCTTCAGGTCTTCGGACTGGCCGGGGAAGACCAGGATGTTGGTTAGCAGTTCACGGCGCACCAGCGGCGGAAAGGCCACCAGTTCGCCGACCAACAACTGCTTGACCAACGCTGGAATCCGCAACGAGCCGAACAGCCGATCCAGGCAGAAGCTATAAATCCCGAAATCCAATCGCCCGGCGACATCGGCGGTGAAGGACTTGAATTCGTCGAGGAAGTCCGGGGCCGTCATGGCGCCGTCCATCATCCGGCGGACGATCTCCAGAAACTGACGATATCGGTTGCGGGCCGGCGACATTTGGTCGTTCAAGTGGCCTTCCAGGGCACGGATCTCGGCCTCGCGGAAACCGCGTTCGACCAGGGCCTGGGCCGAATCGCGCACCCGGCCGTCAAGCGCCTGTTCCTCGATCAAGGCAAACAGACGCTCAAAAGTCGCCCTTTCCTTGCGGGTTTTCAGACCCTTCGCGGCCTGCCCCAAGGGCAGCACGGCGGCCTGCGCGACCAGCTTGTCCTTGGAAAAGATCGCCGCCATGGCCGCGGCGTCCGCCGGGATTCGGGCCTGACGGTCGAAGTCTTCGGTAATCACGAAGCGGTGGCCATCGGCCACGGTGAGATAACGATTGAGGTTGCAGCATTCGAGGAAATGATCGGCCAGATTGGGCCGGCTGTCGCCGGGCCTGATGGCGCTTTCCGGGCCGCCGCGCGCGCCGTTGGCCTTGCGCCCGTTCATCCCCTTGGATGCGTTCGTGATGGTCTCAGTTCCTGCAATCACCGGACGGCTCCCATGCTGAACCGTGATTTTTCTTACAAAACCCTAAAGTATCCTTAAGCCCGGGAGAATAGCCGAGACCGCCGCCAGCTTCCAGTCATCGGCCGTCCCGCCGAGAGCGTCTGGCCCCGGGACGTTCCGGCACGCGGATGCCCTCGGCCGATCCTGGGCCAATCTCAGGTAGCGCCAAAGGTTGCGTCGGATCGACCAGGTCGCGCCATCCGTGCTACATATTTTGGTAGAAATCAATATGAGAATAAGCAATCATTAACTTTACCGGTGGCGCCCCCCGCTGCCGCCGGTATAGAGCCTCTCGACGGCGGGCAACGCTTCATGCACGGCAAGTCCGCCGACATCGGCACGGTTCCTTGGACAGCCCCGTCCATTGGTCCGAGCCACCCCAATCTAAAGCGCGGTCTTCGGACCGCGCTTTTTTTATCCAGATGTCGTTTTTTGCGGCCGAGACGCATCGGGGCACGCAAACCCGGTCGGGGCGCCCGCCGGCGACGCGCGTCTAACTGGCGCGAGACGCGGGCCGGAACCGTTTCAATAGGCGCAGAGGCGACGGCAGGCGGGAAAGCGCGCGTTCCGCCTTGGCCTTATACATGGGGATTTTCAGAACATCCGTAATCCGGCGGTCGAGATAGCCCCAGGTGCCCTCGAACCCGTCGGAGGTATCGGCCAGCCAATAGAGAACCGTCGAACTATAGACCGGTGCCAGCAGGCCGCGCTTGGTGTAGTGGTTGAAGTCGGCAGCCCGGTCGCCGGCGGCGTACCAAATATAATCGCAGGTTCGCCAGGTCATGCGCGCCGCCAAGGGCGCGTTCATGGGCAAGGCAAGAAACGACAACATCCGGCGGATCGCCTCGCGATGGGGGGCGTTCAGTTCGAGGCGAACCCGAACCCCGGTCATCACCCGGTCGCGCACCCGCATGGCAGCCAAATCGCGCTTTGCCAATTCCGCCAACATGCGGCGGTCGGACCAGTCGGCGAAATGATCGGCCGCATCGCTGAGCCCGCCCGGAAAAGCGCGTCGCACCAGGGCGGCGACATCGCCTTTCGGATCAAGATCGCGGGCGCCGGCCTCAAACGCCTTCTTCGACCAGCCGTCGAAAGGCACATGGACCAGGCCCGCGGCGATCACCCGGTCACGCAGGTCCTGCTGCAGGGCACGGGCGTCATCGGCGGACATGCGCGGGCTTTCCGCGCTCCCGGCCTTGGCTTTGGATTTCTTGGCGATCATGCGGCGGCTCCATCTTCGTTGTTTGCCCGGCCGTCGGCCTGGGCCGCGGCGGCCGTGTCATCGTCGGCAACGATCCGGGGTGCGCGGGACATCTCCTCGACATAACCGAAGGTCGTGAGGTCAGGCATGCGCATCGGGTAGAGGATGCCGTCCAGATGATCGCATTCATGCTGCACGACCCGGGCGTGATAGCCGCTGGCTTCGCGGACGATTTCCTGACCGTCAGGGCCCAGGCCGCGGTAGCGGATATGAGTGAAGCGCGGCACCTTGCCGGTCATTCCCGGCAACGACAGACAGGCTTCCCAGCCTTCGGCGACGTCATCGCTCAAGGCCTCGATTTCCGGATTGATCAGCGCCGTCAACGGTACTTCCTTCTTGTCGTCGGTGCGCTCGGCCGGGATTCTCAAGACGACGATGCGCACCGGGACATGGACCTGGGGCGCGGCCAGGCCAACGCCCGGCGCATCTGCCATGGTTTCGATCATGTCGGCGATCAGGCCGTGAATCCGCGGATCCGTGGGATCGTCCACGGGCGCCGCGCGGGCGCTCAACACCGGGTGGCCCATGCGGGCGATCTTTAAAATGGCCATGTCACGTTCCGCTCCGATCCGCGCCTTCCTCGCCCCTTAAAATCCATACGTTTCCCGGCGTTTCTGGGTTCACAATCTGGAAACGATATGTTAGAAGCGCCGCTTCTGGATCGGTGATAGCACAGGTCCGGACGGTTTTGTTGACCTTAATTCAGGGTCTTATGGCCCATTAGTTAGGAGCGTGAAGGCACCGTGCAAGTCGTCGTTCGAGACAATAACGTGGACCAGGCCCTGAAGGCCTTGAAGAAGAAGATGCAGCGTGAAGGCATCTTTCGCGAAATGAAACTGCGCCGCTCCTACGAAAAACCGTCCGAACGCCGGGCCCGTGAAAAGGCCGAGGCCGTGCGCCGCGCCCGCAAGTTGGAGCGCAAGCGCCTGGAGCGCGAAGGCTTCTAAGCGCCACCGGCCGTCCTTCGAGGGCAGCTACCCCCAAGGCCCGCTTGATCAAGCGGGCCTTTGTCGTTTCCGCGAGAGGTCGCGCCGCCGCGCTTGACAGTCACCCCAGCCGGGTATATCCGGACCAGATGTCCAGAGGTCGATCACCGGCGTAACGGCGCAGGCGGAACCCGGCCTATTTCGAACGTCTGATTTCGAACGTCTGAACCCAGCCTTCTTGGCGGCTATCAACGGGGCGGAGCTGCCGGCCCTGCCGCTGCCGAGGCGCAATGCGCCCTGCCCCTGCGGGTCGGTCCGGCGGTTCAAGGCCTGCCATGGGGCCA
>JANQIJ010000281.1 GCA_028282185.1 Rhodospirillales bacterium | reverse complement strand
TATTTGCTTTTTTTTAATTTTATTTTTTGAGGGGGAAGGAGTTTTTTTAGGGGGGGGGGGCGGGATTAGACGACCGTGATCGAAATTTCGTCGGCGCCGTCGACGCCGCCATTCAGGACATCGCCCCGTTGCACGGCGCCGACGCCGGCCGGCGTGCCGGTGAAGATCAGGTCGCCCGGCGCCAGGGTGAAGAGACCGGACAGGTATTCGATCATTTCCGGAATTTTCCAGATCATTTGATTTAGGTCGCCGTCCTGGCGCAATGCGCCGTTTCGTTCCAGCCAGATGCGCCCCGTTTCGGGATGCCCGATCCGCGCCGCGGGATGCAATGCCGAGCAGGGTGCGGAATGCTCGAACGCCTTGCCGACGTCCCAGGGACGGCCCATTTTCTTGGCTTCGCCCTGGAGGTCGCGGCGCGTCATGTCCAGGCCCACCGCATAGCCGTAGACATGGTCGAGCGCCCGACCCTGGGGAATGTTCTGACCGCCCCGCGACAGGGCCAGGACCAGTTCGATTTCCCAATGGACATCGCCGCTCTTGACCGGATAGGGGAAATCGCCGCCGCCGACCAATAGGTTGTCCGGACATTTCTGGAAGAAGAACGGCGGCTCCCGGTCGGGATCGTGACCCATCTCTCGGGCATGATCCGCGTAGTTGCGGCCGACGCAATAAACCCGGCGCACGGGAAATGAATCGTCCGTGCCGGCTACGGGGAGGTCGGGCTGCGGCGGCGCGGGGATGACGAATGCCATTTGCGAACCTTTCGGAATGAGAGGCCGGGAAGGTAAGGCGGCCTGGTCGGGCAAAAGGGCGTTAAGGGTGTAGGGCAAGCCCCCGCGCCGCGCAACCGCCAATCCCCTGACGACGCACTTTCCGGCGCGGGATGCCCTTCTTACCGACGCGGCGCGCCCGGCGTCCCCGTGCGCCGCCGCCGCCATTTCAAGGACTTCCAAGGCTTATCCACAAGTCGGCGCCAATTGGGCATATATTCGTTTTGCCCCGGCCCAGGCAGAAGCGTATTTTCACGCTTCAGGGCGAATTGCGCCTTTCGGGGTGATGTCCGAATAATGCGCGGCGTTGCTGGCGAAACCCCATGTGGGCTTCGCGGGGCGCCCCTCAAAGAAACGCACCATTGGTTGGAAATGTCTTGGCGACGGTTGGCCTTCCCCGCCGCCTGAGACCCGGTTTCTCGCCCAGAGAGGCCGGTGAAAGGGATCGATGCGATGCTGCACGGCATGAAACGAGCGACCCAAACCGACACGGCTGAATTCGATCGGCCCGAATTGCCCAGTCCCGCAGATCGTCCGTCCGGCGCCGGCGACCGCAGGCCCACGGGCCGTGCGGTGTTGCGCTTGGTGCCGCCCACGGATGCCGCGACCGATGCGCCGGCGCCGTCGGGTCCCGGCCTTGCCGACGCCTTTCTGCCGGGCAGCTGGTTCCTGGAGTTCCAGCAGGATTATCCCGACGGCCTGCGGGTCGCCAAGCGCGGTTTGGAAGCGTCGGCCCTGGTTGTGCGGAAGTATGCCATTGAGGCCGATGAGGTGCTGGCGTTCTCGACCTACGACGGCCGCAATCGCGCCATGACCGTGTTTCACTTCCATCCGGATTTTCCGAAAGACCGCCGTCGCCGATACATGGAATCCCACCACGAAGGCAGTGGGGTCGCGCGCGACGTGACCCGTCATGTGGATGCCTCCCGTGGTCGCCGTTACGCGGCCCTGACCGCTGGGGTCCGGCGGGCGCGCCGGGCAGTCGCCGTCGCGGCGCATGCGGCGGCGGTGTTCTTGTTGGCGCACCACGTCAACGGACGTTGAACGCCGACCGACGTTGAACGCCCGCGGCCGCCATACGCCGCCAACCGTTGGACGCCGCAATCCTTCGAACGCCTGAGACTTCACAGCTAAAGCGTGTCATGCCTAGACCACGTTTCCTTCGAAGGGATGCCAGCCGTCACGGTGTTCGATTTCGACAACCCAGATGTCGGGATCACGGCCCACGGCGCGCGCGATATAGGCATCGGCATCGGCCTCGGACACACCATCGCCGTCAAACGCCGACACCCAGCCAAGACGCCCGTCCATGTCCGTTGCCTGGCTAAGCACGCGGCAGGTCCCGTCGAGGCGATTGAGCTTAAGGACCAGTGTCCCGGCCCGCCCGTCGCCCCGGCGCACGACCATGGCCGGCACCCCGTCCGCGTTGCAGCGGCGGACATGGGCCATGATCCAGACATCGGCGTTCAGACGGTCCTGCGCCATTAGCGTTTCCCTACCCCGTGTCCCATTGGTACACTTCGCCGGACGCCCCGGCCAGCCCCGGGCGCATTCGCCAAACACCAGGAACCGCCCATGCCCGGCCCCGCGATCGAGCTTTCCGGCCTGACAAAGTCCTTTCCCGGCAATCCCGTCCTGCAAGGCATCGACCTTGTGGTCCCGGGCGGCGCGTCACTTGTCGTGATCGGCCCGTCGGGCACGGGAAAGACGGTTCTTCTGAAAACCCTGACCGGCGTCTATCCGCCCGACGGCGGCAGCCTAAAGATCGACGGCACGGACGTCCGGGGCATCGATGCCAGGGAACGGCGTGCCCTCTATGGCCGGTTCGGCATGCTGTTCCAACGCTCGGGCCTGTTCGACAGCCTGCCGGTCTGGGAGAACGTCGCCTTCCGCCTGTTGCAGCAAGGCGGCACGACCCGGCGCCAAGCCCGGGACCGGGCGGTCGAAAAACTGGCCCAGGTCGGCCTGGCGGCTGGCGAAGCGGACCTGTACCCCGCGGAACTGTCCGGCGGCATGCAGAAACGGGTCGGCATCGCCCGCGCCATCGCCGCCGACCCGGATGTCCTGTTGCTGGACGAACCGACGGCGGGCCTGGACCCGATCATGTCGAACATTATCAACGACCTGATCCTGGAAGTCATGGCCCGCACAGGGGCGACGGTGATATCGGTGAATTCGGACATGCGGGGCGCCAGGCGGACGGCGACCAACGCCGCCATGCTGTACGAAGGCCGCGTGA
>JANQIJ010000278.1 GCA_028282185.1 Rhodospirillales bacterium | reverse complement strand
CCGGCAGATTGGCGGTGGCCCGACCGGCCGCGTCTGTCGTCGCCTCGGCACCGGCCATGGCGTCAGAAGATGTTATAGCGCTGCAGCGCCTCGGCCAGGTCTTCACCGAAAGACGCGCCCTTTTTAAGCAGGGCCGCCCGTTGCGGCAGGCCGTTGAGCGCCGCATGGCCCCAATCGTAACTCGACAACAGGCCGAACGGGATCTCGCGGGTCGTTTCCATGGCGGCGAAGGCGCAGGCCAGATCGATCCCGTTGACGTCAGCGGTCAGTTCGCGCGAAGCGATGATCATGTCCGGCTTGATTCGATGGGCCATTTCGAAGGCCTGGAAGGGGTTGCGCAGGTTGGTCGTGCGAATGCCGCAGGCCGCCATTTCCCGCTCGATAATGTGGCTCATGGCCTTTTCCGGGACGATCACCAAAATCTGGATATTCTCCGGCGTAATGTCGCCGAAATCGACGTCGAAACCACTTTTGATCGGCAGTTCGCGAACCAGTTCGGCGGCTGAGTTGGAGGCTTCGGTGATCCGGCCCTCGCGGATGTCCGTGAGTTTCTCCAGATGGATTTCGACGTCGCGGACTTGTCTGTCGCCCAAGGTCGACAACGGCATCAGATAATCATAAAGCTGGTGCAGGGTCAGATTGATCAACGGCAGATCCAGCCCTCGGCCCTGGGTCACCAGATTGAGGACCGTGCGTCTCAGTTCGTTCAACGCCTCAAGCGGGTCGGCACCGCCCGACCGGACGCCGCCCAGGCCAACCTCCATATGGGCGATGGCATCGCCGATTTCGTCGCTGAACTCGACCGCCAGTTGTTTGTCCACTTCTTCGGCGTTGGGCACGATGGTTGGCGCCATGCTGCGATTTCCTTGTTATCGAGACGCGAACCGCGCGCCGCAGGGCGGAGTGTGAAACACTCTTGGGCCCGAATCAATTCAATCGCCGTGCCAACTGGCGCGCGATCGGCAAGCTGATGCCCGTCGGGTGCCGGCTGTCGCTCAATCTTTCATTGAGGTCACGGCGGCGAGAACCTCTTCTGCATGTCCCTTGACCTTGACCTTGGGCCAGATTTCCTGGATCACGCCCTTGCCGTCGATCAGAAACGTCGCCCGCTGGATGCCCATGTACTTGCGCCCGTACATGTTTTTTTCCACCCAGACGCCATAGTCTTCGCACAGCGTGCCCTCGGCGTCAGAAACCAGGTGGAACGGCAGGTCGTGCTTGGCTTTGAACTTGTCATGCTTGGCCACGGTGTCTTTCGACGCGCCGACGACGACCGTGCCGGCCTTGTCGAATGCGCCGATCAGGTCGCGAAAAGCCTGGGCCTCGGTGGTGCAGCCCGGCGTGTCGTCCTTCGGATAGAAATAAAGCACCACCGCCTTGCCGGCCAAGTCCTTGAGCGACAACGTCCCGCCGCCGTCCGTGGGCAGAGAAAAATCGGGTGCCTTGTTGCCCGTTTCCAAGGTTGGGGATTGGCTCATAGGGGAAGCTCCTTCATCGCGTCATCGTCATCCAGTGCCGGCAGTTGGGCCGCGGGTTCGTCGATCAGGCGGTTGAAAATCTCGACCACCGTTGCCGCCGTCTCACGGACTTGACGTTTCAGGCCGTCGAAGTCAAGCGCGCCGCCGACGCGCACCAGATCCGCCGCCAAAGCGCCCGATATCTGTGCCTCTTTTTCGACCGTCAACTCGCCTTCGATGGTCAGGGCGAGAATGCCCAGGAGACCGGTCCATAGGTCCTGTCCAGCCTGCAAGCGGGCCGTGTCCTCGGCATTGAGCAGGCCCTTCCGGGCCAGGTTGTCAAGGCAGCGGCGGGTGTTCGGATGGCGCAGGTCCGGGTGATCGCCGGCATGGCGCAGACAGAGGTATTGGACCAGGAAGGCGATATCGACCAGGCCGCCACGCAGGTTCTTTACGTCCCATAGGCAATCGGTCGTCTTTTCCTTGGCCAGTCGGCGGCGCATGGCGGCGGCGTCGCGCAACAGGCGGTCCGGGGCCAGCGGGGTCGCCAGGATTTCGGCGATCGCCGCATCGACCTTGACACCCAGGCCGCCCGTGTCGGCGACGACGCGGCCCCGGACCAGGGCCATGCGTTCCCAGGTCCATGCTGATTCCGCGTGGTACTGGCGAAACGCGGCCAGCGAGGTCGCGATCGGACCCTTGGTCCCGGATGGGCGCAGCCGCATATCGACCTCGTACAACGCGCCCTCCGGGGTTAGGGCGGTCAGCGCGTTGATGCAGCGTTGGGTCAGACGTGCGTAGTATTGGCTGGGCGCCAGCGGCCTTGGTCCATCCGAGGCCTCGGCGCCGGACGGCGCGTCATAGACGAAGATCAGGTCCAGGTCCGATGCGGCATTCATTTCCCGGCTGCCCAAGCGGCCAAGGGCGACAATCGCAACGTTGCCGTCGGCAACGCGTCCGTGGGCGGTTTCGAATGTCGCGGCGACGCGGGGCAGCATGCCGCGCAACGCGGCCTCGGCGATATCCGAGAGGGCTTCCGAGGCGCGGGCCGGCGTGATGCGGTCGCGCAGCCTGAGAACGCCGACCTGAAACCGACGGTCGTTGGCCCAGCGGCGGCTGGCGATCAGCATGTCTTCCATGTCGTGACAGGGCCGAAGGCTCGCTTCCAACTCGACGCTCAATTCGGCCAAGGTTGGCGGGGCGTCGAAGAAATCCGCGGTCAGGACGCTGTCGAGAACGGCCGCGTTGGTTCCCATGTGGCGCGCCAGACGCGGTGCCTTGCCGATGACCTCGACGACCAGGCAGGGCAGGTGCGGGTTGGAATGAAACATGGAAAA
>JANQIJ010000270.1 GCA_028282185.1 Rhodospirillales bacterium | reverse complement strand
TGGCCTGCCACGGCTCAATACGTGCCGGCCATTGTGGCGCAGACGTCGCCGATCCGCTCCGACAGCGCGATGGTCTCGCCGAAGGCGGCCAGGTCGTCGGCCAGATCGCGGACCAGGCCCTGAACGTCGGTTTCCCCCAATAGCGCCGGGGTCTCGCGCACGGCAACGGCGCCGGGGCCGAAGGCTTCGATGACCAAGCCCAGGTCGGCCAGTTCCGCCGCGCGCGCGATCAGGCGATCGACCGCGGCCTCTTCCAATTCGACCACTTCGGGGATCAACAGAATCTGCCGGTTGACCCCGCCGTTGGCCAGTGCGCCCTTGATCTTCTCCTGGGTCAGGCGTTCGTGGGCCGCGTGCTGGTCGACGATCACCAGGCCGTCCGCCGTCTGGGCGATGACATAGGTCGCATGAAGCTGTGCCCGGGCGACGCCGAGGGGGTAGTTGTCGGCCTGTTCCGCTCCGGCGCCGGTCGTTGCGACTTGGGCGTCTTCCGGCCACATGGGGGCCTGCGGCGGCGCGTCCAGATCAGGCAGGGGAGCATAGGCATCGGACAAACCACCCGCCGCGCCGGAATGGGGCGCCGGGGCATATCCCGAACCACCGCGCCCCGGCGGCAGCCGCCCGCCGGGCAGGTCGCCCGGGCGAAACGCGCCGAGTGCCTGGCCGGCGACCGTGGTCGAGGCGCGATGGCCGGCCTCGGCCAGGGCGTGTTTGAGGGCACCGACGATCAGGCCGCGGACCACGCCGGTGTCGCGGAACCGGACCTCGGTCTTGGCCGGATGCACGTTGACGTCGACCGCCCGCGGCGGGACCTCCAGGAACAGGGCCAACAGGGGGTGGCGGTCGGACGCCAGGAATTCGCGATAGGCGCCCCGCACCGCGCCCAGCAATAGGCGGTCACGGACCGGGCGGCCGTTGACGAACAGGAACTGCAGCGCCGCGTTGCCGCGGTTGAGCGTCGGCAGGCCCGCATGCCCGCTGAGCCGCAATCCCTCGCGCGCCGCATCGATGGTCATGGCGTTGTCGCGAAACGCCCGGCCCATGATGTCGCCCAGGCGTTCCAGTCGGGCCAGGTCCGGGTCGGCGCCGCTGCCCAGATCCTGGGCCGCCAGCTTGATCACCTGGCGGGTCCCGTCCGACAGGGAAAAGGCGATTTCCGGATGCGCCATGGCCAGGCGGTTGATGGCTTCGACCACATGGGTTTGTTCCGTGCGCGCGGTCTTGAGAAACTTCAATCGCGCCGGCGTGGCGTAGAACAGGTCGCGGACCTCGACCCGGGTGCCCGGCGGATGGGCCGCCGGTTCCGCCGGGTGGCGGTGGCCGCCTTCGACGCGCAGGCACCAAGCACTGTCCGCGTCCGCCGGCCGGGAGGTGATCGTCACCCGGGCGACGGCGGCGATCGACGGCAGTGCTTCGCCGCGAAAGCCCAGGGTGTCGATCGCTTCTAGATCTTCCGTCGGCAGTTTCGAGGTGGCGTGCCGTTCCAGGGCCAGGGCGATTTCCTCGGCCGTCATGCCGCGCCCGTCGTCGGTGACGATGATCGCCGTCTGACCGCCGTCGCGGACCGTGACCTCGATATGCCGGGCTCCGGCATCAATGGCGTTTTCGACAAGTTCCTTGACGGCTGAGGCGGGCCGTTCAACGACCTCGCCGGCGGCGATCCGGTTGACCAGGGTCTCCGGCAGGCGTCGGATGGCGGGGGTGGCGCTCATGGCCGGTTGTCCCGATAGGCGAGGATGCGCGACAGCAGGCCCAGGGTCGATCCGTCGAGACCTGTCGAGGCCTCCGGGGTTTGACCGCTGCCAAGCGCGCGGACCAGGGGGGTGGCCAGGGTCTTGCCCAGTTCGACGCCGAATTGGTCGAACGGGTTGAGGCCCCAGATCACGCCCTGAACGAAGACCTTGTGTTCGTAGAGCGCCAATAGCATGCCCAGCTGTCGAGGTTCCAAGTCGTCGAGCAGGATCGTCGTCACCGGTCGATTGCCGGCGAAGGCCTTATGCGGGCGCAGGGCCGGGTCTTCGCCGGCAAGTTCGGCGTCCCGCCGGCCGGCCATCAAGGCCGTGCCTTGGGCCAGGAAATTGGCCAGCAGCTTGTCGTGATGGTCGCCGAACGTCCCCGGGTCCCGGGCGGCGGCGATGAAATCGCTCGAGATCAGGTCGGTGCCCTGATGCAGCAGTTGATAAAACGCATGCTGGCCGATGGTTCCGGGCTGACCGAAAAGCACCGGCGCCGTGGCCGCATGAACCTGTCTGCCGTCCCGGTCCACGGCCTTGCCCAGGCTTTCCATTTCAAGCTGCTGCAGATAGACGGGCAGATGTTCCCATAGTTGGCCATAGGGCAGGATTGCATGGCTGGCGCAGCCCTGGAAATTGCGGTTCCAGATGCCGATCAAGGCCAACAGGATCGGCATGTTCTGGCCCGGCGGCGCGTCCCGGAAGTGTTCGTCCATGGCCCTGGCGCCGGCCAATAACTCGCGAAACGCCGGCATGCCAAGCCCGAGAACCGCGGGCAGGCCGATGGCCGACCAAAGGGAGAACCGGCCGCCGACCCAATCCCACATGGGAAACACCCGGTCATCGGCGATGCCGAATTCCGCCGCCATGTCCGGGTTGGCGGTCATCGCCAGGAAATGTTGTGCCACGGCCTCGGACCCCAGATCTTCGGTGATCCAGCGCCGCGCGGTCATCGCGTTGGTCAGGGTCTCTTGCGTCGTGAAGGTCTTGGAAGCAACGCTGACCAGGGTGGTTCGCGGGTCGCACTGCTCAAGCGCGCCGGCCAGGTCGGCGGCATCCACGTTGGCCACGAAGTGCGTCCGCAGGCTTGCTTCGCCGTGGGGTGCCAGGGCCCGGCAGGCCAACCGCGGACCCAGGTCCGAACCGCCGATACCGATGGCGATCAAGTCGGTGAACGCGCGTCCGTCCGCCCCCGTGATGTCGCCCTGGTGGACCCCGGCGGCGAAGGCCGCCATGCGGTCCAAGGTGGCTTGCACGGTCGGCCCGACCGGCGTCCCGTCGACGGCATAGGCCGTATCGGCCCCGGCGCGCAGCGCCATATGCAGGGCGGCGCGACCTTCCGTGCCGTTGACGGGGCCGCCCGCGAACAAGCGGTCGCGCCAGGCGGTCACCTCCGCGGCCTCGGCCAGGGCCAAAAGGAGACCGGCGGTTTCGCCGGTGACGTTGTTCTTGGACAGGTCGAGCAACAGGCCGTCCAGCTCAAAGGACCACTGGTCGAACCGTGCGGGGTCGGCCGCGAACAGGTCGCGGACATGGCGGTCGGACGACGCGGCCTGATGTTCGGCCAACGCTTGCCAGGCCGGCGATTTGGTGGCGGGCGGCATGGGGCGGGACTCCTTCCGGGAGGTCCGAAAACTCTACCATCGGCGGCGGGCGCCGCCAACGCGCCCGGTTTACGGGGTGGCGGTTACGCCTTCGGGACGCCCCACGATAACGAAGGTCAGGCGCTTGGAATCCATCAGTTTTCGGGCGACGCGGCGGATGTCGTCGACGGTGACGCTTTCGATGTAGCCGTTGCGCCGTTCCATGTAGTCCATGCCCAGCGCGTCCAGTTGCATGCCCACCAACATGCCGGCGATTCGGTCGGTCGATGTAAACCGCAGGGGAAACGAGCCGATGAGGAACCGCTTGGCGGCATCCAGTTCCTCGGCGCTGACCCCATGCTCAGCCATTTTGCGCCATTCTTCGCGGACCAGATCCAGGGTCTCCTTGGTTCGGGCGTTGGCGGTGCCGGCCCCGCCCAGGAACAGCGCCGAGGCGTCCATGGGGTGCAGATAGGCATAGACCGAATAGGCCAGGCCGCGTTTCTCGCGCACTTCGTTGTACAACCGCGATGTGAAACCCCCGCCGCCGAACACATGGTTCATGACGAAGGCGGCGTAGAAGTCGGGGTCGTCGCGCCGCATGCCGGCGTCGGCGAACAGGATGTTGCTCTGGTCGATATCCTTGTCGATGACGATGACCTGTCCCGCGGCCTTGGCCTTGACCGCGGGCAGGTTCCAAGCCTTCGCCTTGGCCGGCAGACCGCCGAAGGTCTTGTCGAGCAGCGGCGCCAGGACCTCCGGCGTGATGTCGCCGACGACGCCGATGACCAGGCTGTCACGGCCCAGGCGTTCGGCGGCGAAGCGGCGCAGGTCGTCCGCCGTCAGTCCGGCCACGGATTCCTTGGTGCCGGCGGTGGGGCGGCCGTAGGGATGGTCCGGGAACATTGTCCGCATGAGCGCTCGGCTGGCCATGGCTTTGGGCGCTTCCGCGTCATGCCTGAGGGTCGCCAGGATTTGGGCGCGGATTCGTTCGACGGGCTCGGCATCGAACCGCGGCTGGGTCAGGGCCTTGGCCATCAGACCGAAAGCCAGATCCCGGTAATCGGTCAATGCGCGGAGGCGGCCGCCGAAGCGGTCGCGGCTGGCATCGAACCGAAGGGTGATGGCGTTGTCTTCCAGGGTTTGCTGAAACGCTTTTGAATCCAGGTCGGCGGCGCCTTCGTCCAACAGGGCCGAGGCCATGTTGGCCAAGCCTTCCTTGCCGTTCGGGTCAAGCGCCGCGCCGCCGCGGAACGCGAAGCGCATGGTGACGATGGGGTTCAAATGATCGCGCACCAGCCAGGCCTCGATACCGCCGGGGCTGACGACCCGTTCGACCTTGGCCGCCTGGGCCGGCGGGGCCGTGACCAGGGCCAGGAGCAGGCCGCCAACCAGGCAAAGGAGGCCCCCGGCGGCCGACGGCGCCATGGGCGGCGCGGCACGTCCCGTCGTTGCCTTGGCGCGCCTGTTCATGGCCCTGTTCATGACGGTGCTGAGAAGCATGTTCATGGCCGGCTTCCGCCCCGGGACGGCAGGTCCCGCTGTGGACCGGGACCCTCGGCGTCACCGTTCTCGGACGGCAGCAGCAGGGCGGTCACCGACCGGCGTTTGACGAAGACATGCCGTGCCGCGGCCAAAACCATTTCCGGCGTGACGCGGGCGATGCGCTCGGGCCAGGCTTCGACGTCATCGACGGTTTGTCCCGTGGTCAGGGCGACACCCAGGATTCGCGCGGCGGATTGGAAGGAGTCGCGGGCGAACACGGCTTGGGCCCGCATCCGCTTCTTGGCCCGCTGGACCTCGTCCTCGGTCACGCCCTCCGCCAGCAGCCTGGCGATCTCGGCGTCGACGGCGCGTTCCATGTCGGCGACGGTCTTGCCCGGCCGGGGGCTGGCATAAACGCCGAACTGCCCGGGACCCAGGGCGTCCGCGCTGTAATAACTGCCGGCGCTGACGGCCAGTTTGCCGTCGATCACCAACGACCGATACAGCCGCGACGTCCCGCCACCGCCCAGGATTTCACTCATCACCTGCAGGGCATAGGCATGCTCGGTGGCGCCATGGGCGTAGCTTGGGGCCAGATAGGTCCGGTTCCAGGACGGCTGACGCACGGCGGGATCGTGGAGCGCGACAAGGCGCGAGGCCTTCTGTGGCGGTTCCGCCGGCCGCGCCCGTTCGACGCCCGGGACCGCCGGAATGACGCCGTAATGCTTTTCCGCCAGGGGTCGAAGTTCATCCGCGGTGATGTCGCCGGCGACGATCAAGATGGCGTTATTGGGCGCATACCAGCGTTTATAGAAGTCGATGATGTTTTCCCGGGTGATGGCGACGATTTCGTGGTCATAGCCGATGATCGGCCGGCGATAGGGGTAATTGCGGAACAAGGCTTCGTTGGCATGTTCGGCCAGGATCGCCGATGGGCTGTTGTCGGTCCTGGACCGACGCTCTTCGCGGACGACCTGGCGTTCCGGTTCGATGATTTCGTCGGAAAGCACCAGGTTCTTCATGCGGTCGGCTTCCATTTCCATCATCATTTCCAGATGCGGTTTGGCGATGGTTTGGAAATAGGCGGTGTAATCGAATGACGTGAAGGCGTTTTCGCGCCCGCCATGGCGGGCGATGATCTGCGAAAACTCGCCCGGCGCGCGTGTCTTCGTGCCCTTGAACATCAGGTGTTCAAGATAATGGGCGATGCCCGAATATCCCGCGCGCTCGTCCGCCGATCCGACCTTGTACCAGACCATATGGGTCACCACGGGCGCCCGATCGTTGGTGATGACAACGACCTGCATGCCGTTGTCCAAGGTAAAGGTCTGGGGATCGAACACCTTGGCCTGAAGCGGCCGGGCGTCTAGCGCCCAAGCGGTCAGCAAGGCGAAGGCCAGGACAAGGGACGCCGGGCCGAACGGGGCGCGGGGTCGGAAAACGGGGCCGGAAGGGGCGTGGGTCAGTCTGGTCATGGCCCAAGAGATAGGCCTGGGATCGGTCGGCGGCAATCGGCGATCTTACGGATCACGCATTTTTCATGGTTCGGGCGGGATGCGGTCCCGAGCCTAGAAAGGGAGAATGCCCTTGCGTCGGGTCTTGCGCTTGATTTCCGGGGTCTTGCCCTCGTTTATCGGCTGGCCCAGGGCCTGGGTTTCCAGAAGGCGGCGTTGTTCCTCGGCTGGGTCAACCACGGTGCCGGGATATTCCGGGTCGTCGACCCAGAAGATCAGCTTGTCGATCAGGCGCCGGTCTTCTTCCGACAGGTTCAAGGTCTCCCGGTCGACGATGCTGCGGATTCCCGGTTCCGCGCCGGTCGCGCCGGTCCGCTCCAACAGCGCCAGAAGGCCCGGCGTCTGGTTGCCGAGCGATTGGGCCTGAACCGGGGCGGTTGGCTGGGCGCCTGTATGCCCGGCGGTGGGGCCGAGCACGGCGGACCGCGCCTGGTCCCGGGGGCTGATGGTCTCAAGCTGTTGGCGGCCCGGTTCGGGCGGGCGCAGGCCGAATTCCGGCGGCAGGCTGAGCGGCGGGCGTTTGTAGACCGCGAACTCGTCCGGCGCGCGTTTGGCCCCGGTGGCGGCGCGCATCGCCGCGTCGCAGGCAGACAAGGTAAAGGCCATCAACACGATCAGGAGAACCCCGGTTCGGGATTTAGGGCGCTTGCCGGTCATCGACGATCCGATCATTTTCCATTGGCTTGGTTTCTTCGGCGCTGGGTTTGCGCGGGTCCGCGACCTTGGTCTGGCGGCTCCCCGAACTGGCGGGTTCCGAGGGTCGCGCCTGGCCGTTAATCTACGATGAATTGTCCTTGTGAAACAAGGAATCAAGGATCAGGATCGCCGCGCCCAAGGTGATGCTGGCGTCCGCCACGTTGAACGCGGGCCAGTGATGCCCCCCGACATGCAGATCAATGAAATCGGCCACGGCGCCATAGAGCATGCGGTCGATCACGTTGCCGAGCGCGCCGCCGATGATCAAACCGATCGCCGGCGTGCTCCACCGGCCGGGATCGCGGATCATCCAAATCACCAGGAAAGCGCAGATCGCCAGGGCCAGGCCAGAGAGGATCCAGGGCGCCCAGGGCGACGCCGTGTTGAACAGCCCGAAACTGATCCCCCGGTTCCAGACCATCACCAGGTTGAAGAAGGGCAAGACCTCGATCACCCGGGGCGGGTCCATGACCCTGGTCAGAATCCACCATTTGCTGACCTGGTCGAGAACGATGACAACACCGGCAATGCTTAGTCCGCGGCGCAACAGTCCGGAGGAGGCCTGCGTCATCTCGGGCCGGGCCGCCTATTCCGCCGCCAGGGCAGCATGCCGCACCGCATCGGCGCAGCGTCCGCAGATGGTCTCATGTTCCGGATCGCTGCCGACGTCGGGCAACACTTTCCAGCAGCGTTCGCATTTCTTGCCCGACGCCAGCACCGGGACGACGGCGACGCCCGGCGCCTCGTCCGTGGTGAAGGCTTCGGCAGGCGCGGGTCCGGTCGCGAGTTCGGCGCTCGAGGTGATGAAGACTTCCGGCAAATCCAGGCCGGCCAGGACCGCGGCCTGATCGTCGCTCAGGTGAACCGTGACATGGGCGCCCAGGGACGCGCCGATGCGCTTCTCCGCGCGCTCCAGTTCCAGGGCGCCGGTCACGGCGCGACGAACCTGGCGCACGGTGCGCCACTTGTCCGCCAAGGCGTCGTCCCGCCAGCTTTCGGGAATTTCCGGGAACTGGCGGCGGTGGACGCTGTTCTTCGGGTTCGGCGCATCTAGCCGCTGCTGCCAGGCCTCTTCCGCGGTGAAACACAGGAAGGGGGCCAGCCATGCGGTCAGGGTGTCGAACAGAATGTCGAGCACCGTCCGCGCCGCCCGCCGCTGGATCGATTCCAGCCGATCGCAATACAGCGCGTCCTTGCGCACGTCGAAATAGAATGCCGACAGGTCGACCGCGCAGAAGTGATGCAGTTCGGCGAACATGGCGTGGAATTCGAAGTCGTCGCAGGCCTGGCGCAGGGTCTTGTCCAACTGCCACAAACGATGCAGGACCCAACGGTCCATTTCCGGCATCTCCGCCGGGTCGAGGCGTTCGGACGGATCAAAATCGTTCAGATTGCCCAGCAGGTAGCGCAGGGTGTTACGCAGCCGGCGATAAATGTCGGCCTGGGACTTGATGATTTCGGGCCCGATCCGCAGGTCTTCGGAATAGTCCGAGCCGACCACCCAGAGACGCAGGATATCGGCGCCGTTCTGGTTGCAGACGTCTTGCGGCGCGACGATGTTGCCCAGCGATTTCGACATCTTCTGGCCGTCCTCGGCCATCACGAAACCATGGGTCAGGACGGCGTCATAAGGCGCGCGGCCCCGTGTGCCCGAACTTTCCAAGAGCGACGAATGGAACCAGCCGCGGTGCTGGTCCGTGCCCTCCAGATACAGCGCGGCTGGCCAGCTCAGGTCGTCCCGGTCCTCCAGAACGAAGGCATGGGTCGATCCGGAATCGAACCAAACGTCCAGGATGTCCGCCACCTGCTCATAGTCGTCGGGATTGTAGTCGTTGCCCAGGAAGCGCGACGGATCGGCCGCGAACCAGGCATCGGCGCCCTCGGCCTCGAAGGCCTGGATGATCCGGGCATTGACGGCCGGATCGCGCAACAGCTCGCCGGTTTCCCTATGCACGAAGACGGTGATCGGCACGCCCCAGGCACGCTGGCGCGAAATCACCCAATCCGGCCGGGTTTCGATCATCGCGCGCAGCCGGGGATGGCCGGCGCCGGGCACGAAGCGGGTCGCATCGACAGCGCTCAACGCCACCGCGCGCAGCGATTTCCCCGAAACCGTTCCGGTGTCGAACGGCTTGTCCATGGCGATGAACCATTGCGGCGTGTTGCGGAAGATCACCGGTTTCTTGGACCGCCAGGAATGGGGGTATTGATGGGTCAGGCGGCCGCGCGCGATCAATGCGCCGGCCCCGATAAGCGCCTGGATGACGACATTGTTGGCGTCGCCCTTCTTGCCCTTGTCGGTGATCACCTGATGACCTTCGAAGCCGGGCGCTTCGGCGGTAAACCGGCCGTCGGCATCGACCGTATAGGGGATGCGGCCGTCGATGCCGCGCGCGGCCAGGCTTTTGCCGGCGGCCATCCAGATGTCGAAGTCTTCGCGGCCGTGGCCCGGCGCCGTATGGACGAAGCCCGTGCCGGCGTCATCGGTAACATGATTGCCTTCCAACAGCGGCACGTCGAAATCGTAGCCCATGTCGGCCAAGGGATGGGCGCAGGGCAGGTCCGAGGGGTGGTCCGCCCCAATTTCGGCCCGTCGTTCCCAGGCATCGATCCGGGCCGACCGCATCACGTCTTCGGCCAGGGCATCGGCCAGGATCAGGCGGTCGCCCGGCTTGGCCCAATTGTCATCGGCCGCGGCGGTGATTTCGTATAGCCCGTAGGAAATCCGTTTCGAGAACGACACGGCCCTGTTTCCGGGGATGGTCCAGGGCGTCGTGGTCCAGATCACGACGGCCGTGCCCATCAGGTCGCCCGGTCCTTCCGTCACCGGGAACCTGGCCCAGATGGTGTCCGATTGGTGGTCCTGGTATTCGACCTCGGCCTCGGCCAGCGCCGTCTTCTCGACCACCGACCACATCACGGGTTTCGACCCCCGATAGAGCAGGCCGTTTTCCAGGAACTTCAAGAGTTCGCCGGCGATCCTCGCCTCGGCGGCGAAGCTCATTGTCGTATAAGGGGCGGGCCAGTCGCCGATCACGCCCAATCGCTTGAACTCGTCGCGCTGGATGCCGATCCACTGTTCGGCGAAATCGCGGCATTCGCGGCGGAATTCGACGACCGGGACCGCATCCTTGTCCTTGCCCTTGGCGCGGTACTGTTCTTCGATCTTCCATTCGATGGGCAGGCCGTGACAGTCCCAGCCGGGAACGTAATTGGCGTCCTTGCCCATCATCTGCTGGGTGCGGACGATGACGTCCTTGAGGATCTTGTTCAGCGCATGGCCGATATGAAGGTGGCCGTTGGCGTAGGGCGGGCCGTCGTGCAGCACGAAGGGTTCGCGCCCGAGGGCGTCCTCGCGGAGCAGGCGCTAGAGATCGACCTGTTCCCTGGCTTCGAGAATTTCCGGTTCCTTCTTGGCAAGGCCCGCCTTCATCGGGAAGTCGGTCTTGGGCAGGAACACCGTGGATTTGTAATCGACTGTCATCAGAAAACCTCGGCCCAGCGCCGTTAGGGAACGATCCAGGGCGGGCCCGTTCAAGGGAGAATGCGCCGCGCATGATCCGCGTCAGCGGCGATTTGTGCCTTCAATTGGTCGATGCCGTCAAACTTCTTTTCCGGGCGAAGGTAATCGATGAGCGAAACGCCCAGCCGGCTGCCGTAGAGATCACCCTCGAAATCGAACAGATTGACCTCCAGCAAATCCGTCTCGCCGCCGACGGTCGGGCGACGGCCCAGGTTGGCGACGCCCTTCACGGGCGGCCGTTCGTCGCCGTTCAAACGGACTTCGACCGCGTAAACCCCGAACGCCGGGCGCAGGTATGTGCCCAAGGCAAGGTTGGCCGTGGGAAACCCGATGGTCCGGCCGCGTCGGTCGCCCTGGATAACGCGGCCTTCGATCTGGAACGGCCGGCCGAGTATAGCCGCCGCGCCCCGTGGGTCGCCGGCCCTTAGGCACTCGCGGATACCGGTCGATGAATAGGCCGTGGCCCGGGCGTCGATCTGCGCCCTGACCGCGGTGAAATCGAATCCCAGGCGCTGGCCGAAGGCGAGCAACATCTCGCAAGACCCGCCGCGCCCGCGGCCGAACACGAAATCGTATCCGGCGACCACGTGGCGCGCGCCGATGCCACCGACCAAGACGTCTTCGATGAAGGCTTCGGCGCTGAGTGAGGAAAACGTCTTGTCGAAACGTTGAACGAAAATGCTGTCGACGCCGAGGCCGAACATCAGCCGCGCCTTGGCGTGGAAGGGGGTCAAGCGGAACGGCGGGCTGTCCGGTTGGAAGAACGCGCGGGGGTGCGGCTCGAAGGTCAGCACGCCCCAAGGCCGCTGGGTGGCCTGGGCGATGGCGCCGGCTTCGCCGATCACCGCGCGGTGGCCCAGGTGCACGCCGTCGAAGTTGCCGATCGCGACGACGGCGCCGCGCGCGTCGGGCGGAATGGTTTGATAATGGCGAAAGACCCGCATGACGCCGCAGAAAGTGCCCGTGCCCCGCCCGGCCGTCAAGTCGCGAAGACAGCGCTCGCAGAGGCGTCCGCGAGGGCCGTCCGGCAAGGAACCAGGACGGCTCAGGCGCCCTTTGTCGGAACCATGATGGTGGCTTCGCCGTCGAGCACGACCTTGTCGCCGACCAGGCATTCGGTCTTGATGATGACGAAACGCTTGTCGTCGATCTTTTCGACGATGGTCGCCTTGGCGGTAACCTCGTCCCCGGCCTTGACCGGTGCCCGGAACTTCAGGTTCTGGCCGACATAGATGCAGCCCGGGCCCGGCAACTGCGTGCCGATGACCGTCGAAATGTAGCTTGCCGTCAACAGGCCATGGGCGATGCAGCCCTCGAACATGGTTTCCGAGGCGAATTCATGGTTCAGGTGAACCGGATTGGTGTCCCCGGATACCCCGGCGAAGACCAGGATATCCGATTCCGTCACCTTTCGCGTGTAGGTGTCGGACTGGCCGATTTCCAGTTCCTCGAAATAGAAGCCGTGCAATTTATCAAGGGGGCTCACAGTCGCTGTATCCATTTTCTCCACGCTCCATCATCGTTTGTGATTATTTTAAGGGCATGCGTCAACCCGGCGCCGGCCATATGTCGCGGCGCAACGTCAATTATTGCACTGCAGCATTAAAGGCTGCAAGCGATTGTTTTGCCCGTTACCGGCCAACCGTGTACCCTGACGCCGAAAGGGGCTGTTTCCTTGAGATTTGGCGTGAATCTACCGAGCAGGTTGTCGTTTGTTGCGGGCCTGTTGCTGGCATTGGGCGGCTTTTTCGCGGCGCAACCGGCCTGGGCCGAGTCGGCGCCGGTCGCGCCGCCGCCGAAGCTCGGCCTCCCCTTGGCCTGCCTGCCTGGGGAGACCTGCTGGCTGGTCAACCACGTGGACCACGACCCGGGTCCGGGGGTGCGCGATTACGGCTGTCGCAAGCGCTCCTACAACGGCCATACGGGGGTTGATTTCGCGCTCCGCGATTACAGCAAGATGGACGACGGCGTCGCCGTGGTCGCCGCCGCTGCGGGCACGGTCCTGCGCTTGCGGGACGGGATGCTCGATGGCGACGTCTCGCTGGTCGGCAGGGCCGCCGTCGCCGGCCGGAACTGCGGCAACAGCGTGATCGTCGGCCATGACGGCGGATGGGAAACCGCTTATTGCCATTTGCGGCGCAATTCATTGGTCGTGCGCCGCGGACAGAAGGTCGCCAAGGGTGACAAGCTCGGCTTGGTCGGCTCGTCGGGCTTGTCTCAGTTTCCGCATGTTCATCTGGCCTTGCGGCACAAGGGGCGGGTTATCGATCCGTTTGTCGGGCTGAGCCGCCGGGCAACCTGCGGGCCGGGCGAACAGCCGCTGTGGGACGCGCGTACCTGGCCCCAGGTCCGCGACAGCGGCACCGCGCTTTATGACGCCGGCTTCGCGCCGGTCAAAGTCAATGCCGTCGGCTTGCGCCGCGGGTTTTACCGCGAGTCGCAGTTGAGCCCGAAATCGGCCGCTTTGGTGTTCTGGGTCGATGCCTTCTGGGTCGAGCCCGGCGACCGCCTCCAATTGACGATCACCCGACCGGACGGCCGGGTATTGGTCGAGGAGGCGAAGACCATCAACAAGACGCAGGCCCGCCATATGCAGTTCGCCGGCAAG
The DNA here is from genome assembly GCA_028282185.1 of Rhodospirillales bacterium. GTDB lineage: Bacteria > Pseudomonadota > Alphaproteobacteria > Rhodospirillales > Casp-alpha2 > UBA1479. The sequence goes on along the minus strand of JANQIJ010000270.1, from coordinate 3,471 downwards.
CGGCGGACGGTGGATTGGCGGCCCGGGGTTTACCGGGGCGAGGCCGTGTTGACTCGACGCATCCGGGCCCAGCGGGCCGGTGGCAATGCGGCCGGCGGCGAAACCGCGGCCGAGCGCGCGGTCAAGGCGGCGATCGCCGAAGCCCTCAAGGACCCGGACGCCGAGCCCCGCAAGCCCGGCGTGTTCGAACGCGTCCGGCGCGAACCCAGGCCCGATGCCGGCATCCGGACCTTTCACATCCTTCGCGAGGTTGAAATCAAATAAATCGATCGGAAGTCGGCAAAGCGCCGTTGCCGCGCCGGCGGACATTTAGGTCATAGATGACTAGGTCATGGAGGGCCGGCGCGAAACCAGCTTGGGTGTGGCCCGCAGGGCGCGCTGCAAACCTTGCTTGGCCGTCTGCGTGCCCGATTGGACTTGGCGCTGGACGCGTTTCGCCGCGGAAACCGGTGCTGCGTCCGGCCCGAAGTCGGCGTCTTCGAACAACGCCGCCGCGCGCGCGCGGTCGATTTCTTTCTCTTCCTGGCGTTTGGCGATCAGGTTCAAGGTCCGCGTCACCAGGGGATGGCGGTCCGGGCGCTTGCGCGACTTGCGGATGTGTTCCTTGGCGATTGCCTTGATCATCGTCACGATGGTCTTGTAGCGGTGCTGGGTTTCGCACCACCGGGCATAGGCGGCGACCGTCCAAGGATTGGCGGGTAGGGGTTTCAGGCCCCGCGACTGACACCAATCGACGAACAGCTTCCAGGCCGTGGTCTGGTTGAAACGCGCCATATTCCGGTCATCCAAAGACAATCACACGGCGGCTCTGTCATTTCCATGACTTGACCGCGCGTCAGAATTCACTATCAACCCGGGTATCTGTCAATATCCAATTAAACTACGGAGAAATTTGCAATAAGCCCGACAATCTTCTTGCCCGCCCGCGGGATATCGGATCGATTGTGTGGCAATGGCGCCCGGTCCCGGACCGGCGAACTTTTTTGGAGACGATCTCGATGACGGAAGCGAAGCCCATGAGTGAGACGATCAAGGTCGAATTCCGCGATTCCGGCGTCACCGCCGATTGGGACCCGGCCCATGAAACCCTGCTGGATTTCGCCGAATCCCTGGACCTGCTGCCGGCCTTCAGTTGCCGTCAGGGGTACTGCCATACCTGTCAATGCACGCTCATATCGGGCGAAATCGACTATACCGATCCGGATGCCCTGCCGCCGGACGACGAGACGCAGGTTCTGATCTGTTGCAGCGTGCCAAAAACTTCCGTCGTCTTGGATATCTAGGTTATAAGCGGCGACAGCGCCCCGTTGTCGACGGGCGCGAAACGGAGACAGCAGCCCATGAACCTCTCGGAAATCGCCCGCGTCCAGCAGTACCTGCGCGGCGCCTTTGACAACAATCGTTTCATCGTCAAACCGCCAAAAAAGGAAGGCCAGCCGGTGGAGGTCTATGTCGGCGAGAATTTCGTCGGCGTTCTGCACCGTGACGATGACGAGGGCGAAGTGTCCTACGCCCTGCAGATCGCCATCCTTGAAGAAGACCTGCCCGACGCCTGACCCCGGATTGACTTGGCGCAATCCGTCATCGCGGGACGCCATTGTATAGTCTTGGCCTGATCCCTTGCGGCAAAACGGCGCGCCCGTTGGCGGCCCGGCAAGCCGCCGGGAACGACCCATAGCGGAGGACGCCCATGCCCAGCGACGACAGAGATATCGGCCGCGCCCGAATGGAAATGATGGCTCAACTGCGGGAGATCAACCGGGACGTCATCCACGGCCTGGTCCCCAACCTGAGTACCGAAGACCTGACGCCCTACTTCAAGCTCGTGGCCAAGGCCCGGGGGCTCTATATCAAGCGCTTGATCGACCTGGCCGCCAATGAAGCCGATCTGCCGTCCGACGAGCAGGTTCGCGAATTGAGCCTGTTGCGGCGGTCCTACGACGAACTGATCCATGGCGGTCAGATGATCGAAACGGCGATCGAGCGGGGCTATATCGACGTCGATAAGGTCTAGATGTTTGGTCCCGTTCGAGAGACCCGGTCAGGGGCGCCGACGGATCGCCCGCAACGCGCCGTCGAGCGCCGCCGTGGAGGTCACGGGCAGCGAACAGAAGGTGCCGCGGCAGATATAGGCCGTCGGCTGGCCGTCGATCTGGGTCTTGTCGCGTGCCGGATGTCCGTCCGGCAGCGTAAAGCCCGGCGGGACGATTTCCAGGATTTGATTGGGCAGGCTGCGCTTCATGATCCCGGCGAGCAATGCCCGCGTCTGCACCGCCGTTCGGTTGCCGATCACCACAACCTGGAGGGCGCCGTTCAAAAAATGGTCCGCATGCAGCAGCCCGGCGATGCCGATGTCCGCGACGGACGCGGTTTCGCCGACCGCGGTCAGGGATTGGGTCGCCAACCGCCGCCAACGATCCTTGCCGTCCAGGAAATACAGACGGGCCAGCAGCGCCACCGCCCGCGCGTTGTCCGACGGGTTTTGGCCGTCCATCACCGGCTTGAACCGGACCTGAACCGCCGGCGCGTCCTGGGCGGCGGAAAAGAACCCGCCATCGGCGGCGTCCCGATGGTGACTGAGCAGGGTTGCGGTCCAGACCTTGGCCAAGTCGAGATAACCCGCTTCGCCGGTGATCTCGAACAGGGTCAAGGCCGCCTTGGCCATGGCGGAGAGGCCGCCGGCCGTGGCGGGCGCCCCGGCCCGGCCGTCGATCGCGCTTTGCCTCAACCTTCCGTCCGGCCCCGCCAGGGCATGGCTGGCGGCATCGAAGGCCCGGCCGGCGGCATCGATCCAGTCATCATTTCCCAGGGCCAGACCGGCCCGGGCCAGGGCGTCGATCAACATGCCGTTGCCGTCGGCCAGAACCTTGTCGTCGCGCCGGGGCGGCGGGCGCTCCGCACGCAGGCGGCGCAAGACGGCCAGGGAGTCTTCCTCTGGCGCGCCGGTTTCCCGGTACAATACTCCCGGGACGTCGGGTCCCGTTTCTTCCACCCCTTCGACCGGGCCAAGGCTGAAGGCCTCCAGGAACGCCGCCGCCGCCGGACCCAGAACGGCGCGCAGGTCGTTTTCCGTCCAGGTGTAATAGGCGCCTTCCTCTCGTTCCCCCGTCGGACCCCGGCTGTTGGCGTCCAGGCTGGAGGCGAAGGCGCCGCTGGGCAGGCGCATTTCGCGTAGCATGAAATCGACGGTTCCGGTGATGCGGTTTTTGAGGACAGGGTCGCGGGTCTCCCGCCAGATCTCGGTCATCAGCAACAACAGGCCGGCGTTGACGTCGATCATCTTTTCGAAATGCGGGGTATGCCATAGCGGGTCGACCGTGTAGCGAAAGAACCCGCCGCCGACATGGTCGTAAAGCGCGCCGTTGATCATGTTATCGAGGCTCAGGGTCACGGCCTCCAGATGGTTCTCGTCACCGGTTTCCAGATAAGCGCGCCATATCAGGAGCAGCGGCACCCAGCGAGGGTGTTTTT
>JANQIJ010000188.1 GCA_028282185.1 Rhodospirillales bacterium | reverse complement strand
CGCGGTCCTCCGCACCTTGCAAATCCGCGTTGCCGCGGGCCGAATTGGCGTCCGCGTCTGCGCTGTCGAAGGATTGCAGGGCGGCACCGGCGGCGGTGGCGGCGGTCGATGCCGCTTGGGATGCGCGGTTGGCTTCATCGGCGGCGTTGACCGTCTGTCCATTTACGGTGACATCCCCGGCGCCATTGGCCGCAAGAAGGGCGTCCGAGGCGTTCAATTGCGCGGCGGCGGCGGCGTTGGCGGCGGCTTGTTCGGCGATGCGGGCTGCGGCCCGTGCCGCCTCGGCGACCAGGGCGGCGGCGTTGGCGGCGGCGAAATCGTCATTGGCTTCGGCCGCGGCGGCGGCGATGGCCGCGTCCTCGGCGATTTGTTCCTGAGTGGCGGCGAGGGTGGCCTGTTCCTGCGCGATCAAGGTGTTGGTTTCGGCCAAATCGGCCAGCGCCTCGGCTGTTTCATAGGCGGCCGTGTCGGCGGCCAGCTTGGCGGCGGCGGCTGCTGCCGCCGCTGCGGCGGCGGCCTCGTCCTGGCCTTCCGCGCCGCCCAGCACGGCGTTGAAGTTGACGGCGTCCGTCAACGCGGCGGCCACTTGGGCGATCGTCGTCAGGCTGGCGTCGACCGTCACCGAGGCCGTGCCGACCTCTTCCACGTCCGTGCCGAGGAGGGCGGAAACGGTGACAGTATAGATGTCGCCCACTTCCGGCGTGCCACCGATGGTCACCGTGTTGACTTGACCCGAGGTCGCGGTCGCCGCCGTCGTCAGGGTCGATGCGCCGGTGTTGTTGGCTGTCGCGCCGCCATTGAAGACGGACACCGTCACGCTGAGCGCCTGGTCCGGAATGTTGCCGGCGATCGAGACCGTGCCGCCCCCGCTCGAGGTCGCGGTCACCAGCCCGATGTCGTCGACGATTTCCTGCTTTTCCGCGATTTCCGCCGCTTGCAGGGCGGCAAGCGCTTCCGCCGGATCTTCCGGCGTCGGGTTGATGAAGTCGGCGTAGTCCGCCGCCGCCGAGGCGACGACCGCTTTTGACTTGACCAGTTCGACCAGTTGCGCGGCGCGATCGGCCTGCGCCTGGGCGGAGGCCAGTTGGGTGTTCCGGGCGGCGATGGCTTCCGGGCTTTGCGCCGCGTAGTCCAGGTTCGCGGCGTCGACGGCCGCCTGCCGGGACGTTGCGACGAAATCGGTCAGCGCTTGGGTCAGGGCGTCACGGACTTCCTCTTCCGCGGCCGCCACGGCGGCGCGGGCGGCGGCATTGCCGGCCGGGACGGTGGGGAAGTCCAGAATATCCGTCCGCGCCTGCAGCGTTGCGTCGTTGCCGGCCGTGTCGGAAGCAAGGAAGGCGGCCGTATCGAAGCCGGCCAGATTGACCGCTGCGTTCAACAGCGCCTCGAAGGCACTGTCGGCGGCGGCGTTTGCCGCGGCCTTGTCCGCCGTGCCGATGATGGCGTTGGCCTGGGCCTCGTCGGCGAGGGTGTTGACGGTCGTCGCCAGGGTCGAGAGCGACGTCGCGAAATTGGCGATATCCTCGGTGGCGACGTCGAGGGCGGCTTCCGCCTGGGCGTTCGCCGTCGACCGGGCGACGGCAAGGAAGCCTTCGGCCGTCGATTCCGCGGATTGGGCGGCGGACAGGTTCTGGATCGCGGTCAGGGAGTCGCCGAGGGCGTCGTCGGCGACCTTCAAAAGGCCCATGGTCGGATCGTTCAGCAGGTCCCGGGCCGTGTTCGCAAGCGACGTCGCGGTCGCGGCCACCTGATCGGCGCCGTTCAGATAAGTGTCCAGGTCGGCGAGCGCCAGTGTCGTCACCGCATTGCCGCCCGCGTCGGTCAGGGCGGGGCTGACGGTGACGTTGGGCTGAACCGTCAGGTTGGCGCCGGCCTTGGCGATCGTGACCGTGACCTCGAACAGGTCGAAGCCATCGGCGTCGTTGGCCCGGGCGATGGTGATGACATCCGTGTGGTTGGTATTGTCCGACAGGTTTTCGAAGGCATCCGGGTCGGCCGTGTAGACGACGTCCAAGGTGTTGTCATTGTCCACGTCGCGCAAGCTGACTTCGCCCAGGTCGCCGTCACCGACGCCGCGGGCGCGGGCCTGGGCGTCCTCGTTGGCTTCGCGGAACAGGTTGCGGAAATCGACAGAGAAGTCGCGCGACGACTGGGCGTTGGCTTCGTTCTGGGTCGCCAGCGCCAGGCGCGCGGCCAGGGTCGCATTGCCGGTGTCCGCGTTGGCAAGCGTCTGGGCCGCGGTCTTCGCGGCGGTGGCGGCGGCCAGGGTCGCTTCGGCCTCGTCCAGGCCCTGTTGCGCGCCGTCGATGGTCAGCGCAGAGAGCGAGCCGGTGGTTGTCGTCAAACTGTCGCCGGATCCGGAGGTGATGGAAACGTCATCGGCGACGGAGTAGCTGTCGGCGCCGGTTTTGGTGACGGTCACCGTGACGGTCTGAAGGTCGAAGCCGCCCGTGGCGTTTTCCTGGGTGATTTTGAAGGTGTCGGTGAAGGTATCGTTGACGGCGAGGTTCGCCGGAATGTCCGGATCCAACGGATCGACGACGTATGTCAGATGTTCCGCCCCGGTGACTGCGTTGGACATGGTCGCGCTGGACCCGGCCGCCTGGATGACCGCCGTTGTTGTCGTGAACGAAACGCCGGACACCGCGCCCGTCAGGACAATCTCACCGGCGTTGCCGGAGGCGGCCGTGAACGGCGGGCTGGACGGATTTGACTGCTCGTCGAACGGGTCCTGGAAGGTGTTGTTGATTTCCGCGACCAGGGCGTCGCGGACGTTGGCGAGCGTCTGACCCGCCGTCGCCGTGACGGTGAACGCCTGCCCGCCCGCCGTGATCGAGAACACGTCGCCATCCGCGGGTGTGCCGCCCATCGTGACCGTATCGACCTGCTTGGTGACCAGCACGTCGCCGACGTCGCCGTCGCTCGCACCCTTCTGGATCGCCTCGGCGCTTTTCGCCGCGTCCTCGAAGGTCGCGGCCTTGGCCTGTTCCACCGCCTGGTCGATCAGCTTGATCAACAAATCGGCCCTGGCCGCCGTGACGTTGTTGGACGCTTCGACCGCCGCCGCTTTCTCATTGTTGGCGAGGCCCTGAAGACCGCCGATGACGGTGTCGCCATTCAGTTCCGAGATCACCGCATCGCGAATATCGGCCAAGGTCTGGTTGGCCTGGACCGCCACCGACACGTCCGAGGTATAGCGGGTCGGTACAGGCGTGGCGTCCGTCAGGGTCAGGCCGCCGTTGGACGACGCGATGTCGCTGGTGAAGTTGCCGGCGAACCCAGGGTTCTCGGCGCGCAGCAGAAGCTGCCCGTCTTCGTCGCCAGCTTCGGCGCCGACTACGGCGCCGACCGTGTTGTCTTCGTTGATCGCCTGGATCAGGCGGTCGACCACTTCCGAGAGCGGCGTATCGACGGTGGCGACGGCGATGTTGGCCGACGGGCCGGAGACCGCGAAGTCGACGCCGGTGGTATCGGCGCCAATCAACAGCAGTTCACCGTCGTTATCACCGAAGCCCGCTTCCACCGCGGCATCGACGGTGGCGTTTTCTTCCATCAGGCCGATCAGGCCGCCGATCACTTCGTCCAGCGTCGTTTCGCCGTCGATGGTCAGGGTCAGTTGCTGTCCGGCGACGGTGATCTGGAACTGGTCGCCGTCCTGGAACGGTTCCGACAGGGTCAGGGTCACGGCCTTGGGCGCGGTGATGGCGACGTTGTTGGCGCCGACGGTGACGGTCACCGTGTCGCCGCGCGCGACCGATCCGCTGATGGTATGGGTGTTGACCTGACGGACCGTTTCGAAGTCCATGGTCACGCCGACGGTGACCGTGTCGTTGGCTTCGAAGGTGCCGCCCAGGGTCACCGTATCGACCTGGGCCCGGGGGCTGCCGCCGGCCAGGTTGGCGACGGTGTTGGCCGAGGTGACGGTCGGCACGTCGCCGTCGGTATCGGCGTTGGTCACCGACAGCGACGAAATGCTGAAGGCGATGCCGGGGATGCTGGACGTCAGGGTCAGTTCGCCTGCGGTGCTGCCGGCCGCGGTTTCGATCAGGCCGAGGGCGACCTGCTTGGCCGCCAGGTCGGCCTGCGCCGAATTGTCGATGAAACCGCCGGCGGCCGACAGCGCGTCGGTCGCCGCGGTGATCGCCGCCGCCGCCTCGACCGCCGTGTTCTCGGCCGCGTTGGCCGACGTCACCAGGTTCAGGAAATCGTTGAACGCCCGCGGATCGATGGGCAGCGTATCGGTCAGGTTGTCGGCCAGGGTGATGGCGTCGTCCTTGAGCTGGCGGACTTCCTGCGATCGGGCGATGGCCGCGGTCTTGGCCGCCAGGATCGCCGTGGGCGAGCCGGAATTCAAGGTGCCCTGCGCCGCCGTCGCCGCCTGGTCCGCCTTTTCCGCGGCCGAGACGGCCTTGCCCAGGACGTTGACGAATTCGGTGTTCTGGCTGATCACTGGGTCGTTGTTGACCGCGGTCTGGATCGCCGTGACCTTGGTGCGGACGATGTCGACGACGCTGGACAGCTGGTTGATGTCGGTGATCGTCGCGCCGGCGGCGGCCAGGTCGGTGTTGATGTTCGATTTGATCGACGACGCGGCGGCGTTCTGGCCGGCCGCCAGGCCGCCGGACTTGGCCGCGTTGATCGCCGCCGTCGCCGCCTTGTTGGTGGTCAGGATGGCGGCGTCGACGATCTTGGCGATCTCTTCCGCCTGGGTCACCATGTTGCTGCCGGTGGCGCCGTCCAGGCCGACCGCTTCGCGGATCGCGGTGATCGTGTCTTCGTCGAAGTCCTCGCCCGAGGCGGACAGGGCCAGGGCTGCCTGCGCCGCCTGGATCATGGTCAACAGCGCGTCGGACAGCGCCTGGGCGGCGTTGAGGGATTCCAGGGGTGCCGTGACGACGCTGGTCAGGTTGGTCAGGTCGCTGTTCGACAGGCCGCTGCCCGCCAGGCGGCCGGAAATCGTGCCCGACAGCGAACCGACGGTGCTGGCCGCGAGCGTTTCTGCGTTTGACGCCGTGGTCGAGGCCGATATCAGCAGTTGCAGGGCTTCGGAGATCGCATCGAAGTTGGCGTTGGAGAACAGCGCCGCCAGTTCGAGGATTTCCTCGATGACCGGGTCGTCGTCGAACCCGCCAAGAGCGTCTTGCAAATCATCGAAGTCGAAGTCGCCGTCTTCGAGATCATCGGCCAGGTCATCGGCGAAGCCTTCAAGGAAGCCGATGTCGAAACCGAAACCTTCGGCCAGCAGCTGAAGTTCCAGGTCCAGTGCCTCTTCGGCGGCGAGCAGGCGGGCGTCGAATTGCAACTGTTCGAGGACGCCTTCGGCGACGGACTGCGACAGGGCGTCCATGGCCTCCAGGGTTTCCTCGGTGGCTTCCGCCGCCTCTTCCGTGCCGGCCTGACCGGGGACCACGTCGTCGTCGGCGGCGCCGGGTGGCTTCGGCAGGGAGCGCAGGACGCTGGCGTAACGGGCCTGGATTTCCGCCGCGGGGATGATGATCGGCGGCGGCGGCGCGAAGTTGATGGAACTGAGCGACAGGGTCGCGCCGGCCCGGTTCATGACCACGGTGCCGGCGTTGTTCGAAATCACCACCTCGCCGACCTGGTTGCCTTCCGGCAGCAGGGTAAAGGACGACTGTTCGCCCTCCGGCGCGGCCTTGCCGGCCAGCGCCGTGCCGCGAATCCCGATGGTCGCCGTCGGCGTCGTGATCAGCATGTTGTCCGGGCCGGTCTTGGCGATCTGACCGGAAATGAAGGAGAACGCGCCGGTAACGATGTTGGCGCCGAACTGCCCCGTCTGGGCGCCCGGGTCGTAGACCATTTCGTCCAGCACCATGCGCCCCGAATCGGCCAGCGAGAAGGTGCTTTCGTCGGCGAACTCCATGCCGACGGCGCCCAGCGCCCCGGTTTCCACCACGTCGCCCTGGAACACCGGATCGCCGACCTTGAGCGTCACCTTGGTGCCGTCGACGCGGGTCGCTTCGACCTTGCCCGACAGGTTGACGATCTTGCCGATCGGCTCGCCCGCGTCCGCCACCGCCGCGGTTTCCGCCGGCCCGCCGGGGAACAGCTGCGCCGTCTGGCCCGGTGCCAAGGGACCGGCCAGCGCGCTCGCCACCTTGCCGCTGATCACCAGGTCGCCGGGGGTCAGCAGGTCGGGCGGGGCGCCGCCGTCGAAATAGTCGCGGACGAGAACGGCTTCGCCATCGGGACCCTTGAGCACCAGATCCTGGCCCTGGCGATCGAAATCGGCATGGAGAATCCAGCCGCCGCCCGGGATGCGCACCGCCTCGGCGCCGTTGGCGTCAAGCACATGCGAAGCCGGACCGCTCCACTCCTGCGGTTCCGCCCCTTTATCGGCACCGGGAATTTGCCAGTTCTTGGCCACCCGTTAGCTCGCTCTCCTATGCCGCAGGCCGAATAAACAAAATTCGACCTCCGCGAATCCTTCCCGATTCCCGAGGAGCGAGCACGAAGCTGTCGATCCGTCCGCGGGCTTCATGGCCCGGCTTGTTGGCGGCGTGGTCCTTATGGGTCGATTGACGGATCGACGGACCTGAACCGGATCGAGTGTATGCACGCGATTTGACAACGGTGTGACACCAGCCCTGGCGCGCGCCCCTATATAATAAGTGTAAAGGGTTCCAAAAATCGACGAAAAAAGGCGATCGTTGCCGCTTTATTTCCGTCCCGCGAAACATCGTTTCGTCGTCTCGAAAGTGTGTCGATACGCGGATCATTGTTCGACGGCCGCGATTTCCAGGCGCCCGATGGCGTTCAACAGCCGGAAAGCGGCCTGAACGATGGCTGTTTCGGTCAGAACCGCATCGCTTTGCGCGTTGATCAGCCGCGTTTCCCCGGACAGCACATCCAACAGCGACCGACGCCCGGCCTCGCGTTCTTCGCGGGCCAGTTCCAGGAACCGCTCGGCGATGCCGATCTGCGCCGTGCGGACCTCGTGATTGTTGCGCTGGGTTTCCAGATCGGCCCAGGCCAAGCGGACCTGTTCCTCGACGGTGCGCCGCGTATCGGCGACCTGACTGACCGTGGACAGATGGTTGCTGCGCGAGACCTCCATGCTGTCGAAGGCCTGGCCGCCCAGATTGAAGGGGAAGGTCAATTCCACCTTGGCCACATGGTCGTTGCGTCGGCCGTCGGTGCCGTCGAGGTCTTTTTCGTACCCCGATTCCAACACCCCGTTGATTTCCGGGAAGAACAAGTCTTCCCGGGTCCGCGTGATGTTCTCCTTGGCAATGTCGGCGTTGATGGTGTCGATCCGCAGTTGCGGGTTTTCCACCAAGCCGATCTGAATAGCTTCTTCCAGATTCTCCGGCATCAATGCCGCCGGTACCGGGGGCAGGGTAAAGGCATCGACGTTGCGCGGAAATTCGCGGAACAGGGAATGATAGCGGCTCAGCGCGTTGCGCAGGCTGCCTTCGGCGACGACGCGCCGGGTCTGGGCCTCGGCCAGTTCGGTCTTGGCCTGCAACACGTCGGTCGAAAACCCGGCGCCGCCGGCGACGCGTGCGTCTTCCAATTCCGTCTGCCGCTTAACGTTCTCTTCTGATTCCTTGGCCAGTTTGACCCGCTTGGCGGCGCTGTAGACCTGGATATAGGCGGCAATGGCGTCGAGGATCAGATCCTGGCGCACCTGGGTCAGGGAGACGAAGGCCGAATCCCGGTTTTTCTTGGAGATATCGATATCGGTGATCGACTTGCCGCCGTCATAGAGCAACTGGGTAATCGACAGCTGCGTATCGGTGAACACCTCGGTCGTGTCCTGCGCGCCGGCGTTGACCCGCTTCTGAAAGCCGTAGTCCTGGGTCAACTCGAATTCCGGATACCAGTTGCCGCGGGTGACCTCGACATTGGTTTCGGCGGCGTCCAGGTCGTGTTTCGCGCGTTTGATCCGATCGTGGGTTTCGACCAGATTTTCCAGCAGTTCGGGCAAGGTTTGGGCCTGTGCGGACGTCGTCGAGACGAGCGCAAGCATAACGCCAGCGGCGATAAGTCCCACCTTAAAACGGCTTTTCACCTGCTTTATCCCGAACACAGGTCTGAATACGCTGTTAAATTTGCACATTCAGGCCATAAATGAAACCATATATACGCAGGCGAGAGGACGGGTGGCGCAAACCCTGTGGTCTTGAGCACGGGTCCGTAAGTCCATGGAATTACCAGCAGAAATTCCGCCGCGCCCGGTAGCTGCGGCGTCCGTCGGAAGCGCTGTGCCGGGTCTGTCTCCCGGTATCCACAGCGACCGTCGAATAACCCGACCGAAGCAGGCTCATTTGGCGGGCCGTATTGGTTAAAATGCCGGTTTACCGCGAGGCAAACGAAGGGTGGCCACATGCTGGAAAACGACATCGACAGACTGGGCGATGGCCTCTTGGATCACGAAGTCGCGCTGCTTGGCCGTGCGGCGGATTTTGTTCGCCGCGAAATCCGGCCGCAAGCGGCCCGCTGGGAGGCCGATCGCCGCCCGCCCAAGGAGCTCTTCTCCGCCGCCGCCGATGCCGGGTTGGCCGGCGCCATCCTGCCGGTGGAGGCCGGCGGTGCGGGGATCGGCATGTTGGCGGCAAGCCGCCTGGCCGAGACACTGGCGCGGGCCGATTTCGGCTTTACCTTCGCGCTCAAGGTTCACGCCAACGCGGCCAACGCCATTGCCCGGCGGGGCCGCCCGGATCAGCAGGACCGATTTCTGCCCGATATGCTGGCCGGACATCGCATCGGCGCGTTTTGCCTGACCGAGCCCGAAGCCGGCAGCGACGCCACGGCGATCGCCTGCCGGGCATCGGCCGCGCCGGGGGGGGATTGGCGCGTCGATGGCGCCAAGGCTTGGGTCACCAATGGGATCGTCGCCGGCGTCATGGGCGTCTATGTCCAGACCGACGCCGCCGCTGGCTGGCGGGGCATCGCCAACCTGATCGTCGAGGGCGATACCGCCGGGGTCCGGCGCGGTCCGGCCTACGACATGTTGGGCGGCCATGCGGCGGGGTTATGCGATGTGACGTTCCAAGATTGTCTGGTGCCCGCCGACAACATGTTGATCGTCCCCGGGGAGGGCTTCAAGGCCGCGATGGCCGGGATCAACATGGCGCGTATGTTCGTTGCCGCGATCTGTTCCGGGATGATCGCGGAATGCCTGGATCGGGCGGTCGAATACGGCGCCGGGCGCATGGCTTTCGGGCAGCCGATCCTGGCCAACCAGGGGCTGCAATGGGAACTGGCGGAAGTGGCGACCGATTTGGAAGCAACCCGACGCCTGACCGAACACGCGGCGCGGGCGCTCGACGCGGGCCGGCCGGCGATCGCCGAATGCGCCCATGCCAAGAAGTTCGCGACCCGCGCGGCCCTGCGCGGGATATCAACCTGCATGCAGGCCATGGGGGCCCGGGGGCTCAAGGCCGACGAGCCTTTTGCCCGACATTTTGCCGCGGCGAAGATGTGTGCCTTTCTGGATGGCACGACCGAAATCCAGAACATCGTCATCGCCCGATCGCTGCTCAGGCCGCATGGCTTGGAGGCAAGTTAGTAACGTGACATGCTCTAGCAGGCTGTTGAAGAAGTCCATCGGCGGGCGATAAAATTGGCTTCATCGCCACCGTGGAAGCAGATCGCCCCTTTGAGGGAGCCGTTGGGCTGGAGTTCGGCCCAGCCCTCGCCGCGCGCTTCGTCCATTTCATCGTTCCCTTCCCAGGAGAAGACCACCGCGTCACCACCGCCGCCGCCGAAGATCTGGCCGGTGACGCAGCCGAAGGCGAACTCGCCCGCGCCGTTCTCTGCCAAAAGGATGTAGGCGGGCTCCACCATGTCGGGATAGTCCTCGACATAGTCCGGCATCTCGAAGATGCGCCATTTGCCCAGCAGGCTCATGGCGGCGCCTCGGCCAGCAGCTTGGGCAGACGCACCAGATTGTAGGCCACGGCCGCAAAGGTGAAGGCGAAGCCGGCACGGTCAAGGCCCCTGAAGCTGGTCTTGTCCTGGCCGGCAATGGTTTTGATCCAGCCAAACGCTTCCTCGATGCGCTTGCGGATACGCTGACTTGCTCGATATCCGCGGTGCCGCGTCGTGCGCCCGTCGATCGCAGACTTGCGACTGTTCGTGTTCTGAGCCACATGCGGCGTGACATGCATGGAACGCAGCTCATTGACGAAGTCCCGTGTGTCATAGGCCTTGTCCGCACCCAGCGTGATCCGACCAGACCGGTCACCACGCGGCTCAATCATCGCCAGCGCGGCAACCCGCTCCGCATGACCGTCCGCCTGCGTCAGACCGGCATCGACCACAAGACCGCAACGGTTCTCCATCAGCCCATGACCCATGAAGCACAGCTTCGCCTCCTTGCCCGCGCCCTTGCGATAGAGCCGTGCATCCGGGTCAGTGGTGGAGGCGTGCGTCTCATTCCGGCGCTTCTGCCCGTGGAAGTCAGCATCCCCATTACGTCCACCACCCGCCGGCGGACCACCCGACCCGTCCTTCGGTTTGAAGCTCTTCATCGACGCCCAAGCTTCGATCAGCGTGCCGTCCACCGAGAAGTGGTCGCTCGACAAAAGCCGTTTCACCCGTGGCTGAGACAACACCGCCGCAAGCAGTTTGGCAGCTATGTCGCCCTCAAGCAGCCGGTCCCGGTTCTTCGAAAACACCGAGTGATCCCAAACCGCATCGTCAATCCCCAGACCGACAAACCACCGGAACAGAAGATCAAACTCAAGCCGCTCCATCAACTGACGTTCCGAGCGGATCGAGTAGAAAGCCTGCAGCAGCATCGCCCGCAATAGCTTCTCAGGCGGAATCGAGGGACGTCCAAACGGCGAGTACAATGCCGAAAAATCCCTCTGCAACGCCTCCAAAGCCGCGTTCACAATCCCACGGATCACCCGAAGAGGGTGATCGGAACGAACCCGTGCTTCAAGGTCCACATAGCTGAAAAGCGAACCCGTCCGATCGTCTGAACCCCGCACGACTCACCTCCATTGCTTCCTAATGGGAGTGAATCACTTTCAACGCCGCCGCGCGAGTGACTTGTTCAACAACCTGCTAGGACTGTCGCTTGCCGAAGCTTGAGCCGGAGACTGTCTTCCGGGGTGATCGCGGATCGATTGTGCCGTCGCGAAGCCCGCCCCGGTCAAGGCGCCAGCGCGCGGTCGAGGGCGTTCCTGACCTCCGCCAAGGCCGCGGCCAGGCCCGACACTAATTCCAGCACGCGGTCGCTTGCCGGATCCCTGCGCAATTCATCTTCCAAAGTCTTCGCCGCTTCGAAGACCGCGACGGCGCGAATATTTCCGCTAACCCCCTTGATGGTGTGGGCATTGCGCTGTGCCGCTTCGACGTCGCCGTCGGCGAGGGAATCGGCGATGTCTTGTGCCGTATCCATGTATTTGCCGTGAAACTCCGACAGCAGGTGGCGCAGCAGAATGTCATTGTCGCGCAGGAGGGCGCGGGCACCCGACATGTCGATGCCCGCGATCTTTTCGGGCAAACTGGGCGTTTCACCTGTTGGCGCCTTGGTCGACGCGTGATCGGCCGCGGCGTCCTGATCTTCCTGGCGCGGGGTGTCGCGCGGCGCCTTCCGGTCTTGCGTCCCCGGTCCGGCCCAGCGGGCCAGCGCCCGAAACAGGCGGTCCGGATCGATCGGCTTGGTCACGTGATCGTTCATGCCGACCGCCAGGCACCGATTACGTTCCGCGGCCATGGCGTGGGCCGTCATGGCGATGATCGGCAGATCCTTGAAGCGGGTTTCGGCGCGGAGACGTCGCGTCGCCTCGAAACCGTCCATTTCCGGCATCTGCAGATCCATCAGAACGGCGTCGACCGCGATCTCATCGAGCCGTTCAAGAGCGATCCGGCCATTGGCGGCGATCTCGATCTCGACGCCCGCAGCGGTCAATAGTTCGGCGGCGACTTGCTGGTTGCTTTCATTGTCCTCGACCAGCAGGACACGCAGGCCCGCAACTTGGTCTTCCGACGAAGACCCTATCGGTGACGCCGCCGGCCGGTCATCCGGTTCCTGCCTGCCGGTCACCGCCTGCATCGCCGCGTCGAACAAAGTCGATTGGTTGATCGGTTTGACCAAGAAGGTGTCGATGCCGACGTTCCGGGCCTGGGCCCGCAAACTGTCGCGATCATGTGCCGAGACCATGATGATTGCCGGTTTGGGATTCAATTCGGACATCCGGCTGATCTGCTTGGCCGTCTCCATTCCGTCCATGTCCGGCATTTGCCAGTCGAGCAGGACCAAACCGTAGGGCTTGTTGCCGTCTGCGGCCCGGACCAGTTCGCTGATCGCCGCCAGACCGCCATCGACCGAGGTGCAGTCCAGGGTCATCGCGGACAGGGATTCGCTGAACACGGCCCGTGCCGTTTCGTTGTCATCGACGATCAACGTGCGCATGCCGCGCAGGTCCGGTGACGGGATCAACCGGTTGTCGCTTCCCGCCGTGCTGTGCTCAAAGGTCGCGGTGAACCAAAACGTGCTGCCTTCGCCCAAGACGCTTTCGCAGCCGATATTGCCGTGCATCATGTCAACCAGCCGGTGACTGATGGCAAGACCCAACCCGGTGCCGCCGAACTTTCGGGTCGTCGATACGTCGGCCTGGGTGAACGGCTGGAACAGCATTTCAATTTGTTCGTCGGTCATGCCGATGCCGGTATCGGTGACTTCGAAGCGCAGCCGAACGCGGTCGCCTTCCCAGGCATCCAGACCGGCGGTGACCAGGATTTCGCCGGTATCGGTGAACTTGATGGCGTTGGCGACGAGGTTGATCAGCACCTGCCCGAGCCGCAGCGGGTCGCCGCGCAGATCCAAGGGCACGTCGGGGTCGGTGCGGTACAGCAGTTCCAAGGGCTTCTCGCCGGCGCGCGCCAGCATGATCGCCGACAGGTCCGTCAGAACGTTGTCGAGCTTAAAGTCCACGACCTCCATTTCCATCTTGCCGGCTTCGATCTTGGAGAAGTCCAGGATGTCGTTGATGATGCCCAGCAACGACTGTGACGAAGATTGAACCTTGGACAGATAGTCGCCCTGCTGCTCGGTGAGTTCGGTCCGAAGAGCCAGGCGGGCCAGCCCTATGATCGCGTTCAAGGGCGTGCGGATCTCGTGGCTCACGTTGGCCAGGAAAGCGCTCTTCGCGGCGCTGGCTTCTTCCGCTGCATGCTTCGCTTCGGTCAAGACCTGTTCGATCCGTTTCTGTTCGGTGATGTCGGTGAACAACCCCACCAGATAGCCGCCGGACCATTGACTGTAACTGACCTGGATGATGGTGCCGTCCTTGTTGCGGTGTTCGAAATTGGCGCCGCCCCGGCGGATTGACGCAACCCGGTCCTTGACGGCCCGCGCCCGCGTCGCTTCGGTCAGATCGTCGAAGTCGCCGCGTTGCGCCAGGTGATTGACGACCTCTTCGAAAGCGCGGCCCGACTTGATGAATCCCATGGGCATGCGCCACAGGCGTTCGTATTGCGGGTTAAACTCGACGATCGTCAGTTTTTCATCGAGCACGACCAGGCCGCTCGGCATGTTCTCCAGGGTGGATTGCAGGATTGCGGATTGGCGGGCGACGGTCTCCTCGGCCCGCTTGCGTTTGGTGATGTCCAGATTCCAGACGATATAGGCGTCGCGGCCCATGTAGGTGATCGGCCGCCAATTGGCCAACGCCCACCAGGTGCTGCGGCCATCCAGTTTACGTCGCTCGACCTCGAAGTTGTCGAGCTTGCCGTCCCGCTCGAAAAGCGTTCGCATGCGGTCCAGCGTGTCGTCCCTCGCATGGGTGTGAAGGATCGATTTGCCGATCAATTGACCCATTGACGCGGCGCCCATGGTCCGCAGTGTGGCCGGGTTGGCGTACAGCCGTTCCTGAGTTTCCAGATCGATGATCGTGGTTGCGATGGGACTGGCCTCCAGGATGGCGCGCATCCTGGCCTCGCTTTCGGCCAGCCGGTCTTCCGCTTTTTTGCGTTGCGTGATGTCGGTGTAGACGCCGACGACGTAGCCGTCGGTCCAGTCGCCGAAGCGGACTTCGATGATACGCCCGTCGGCGAAATGATGTTCGACCGATCCGCGCCCGTGTTGGACCATCGCGAGCCGTTCGCTGATTTCCGCCTCGACGTCGTCGATCTCGCCGAAATGGCCCGAGGCCAGCCGGTCTCGCATGGCGTCACGCAGGTTCAATCCCTTGTGCAAAAACCCGGGCTTGAACCCGTACATTTCCTGGAAACCCCGGTTGAAAGCCGTGAATGTCAGGTCCTCGTCGTACATGCACAGGCCGTTCGGCATGTTGTCGAGCGCCAGGCGTAGCTGGATTTCCATGCTGTCGGACAGCGTTTCGATGCGCGCGGTCAACGGACTGACGATGAGGAACAAACCGCACATGCCCAACAGGATCATGCCGATCACGCCGACGCCGGAAAAAATCAGGTTGTTGTTCAACTGGCCGAATGTTTCGCTGACGTCTTGCCGTAGCACCAGGGTCCAATTGCTTAGACGCACGGGCGAATGGGCAAACGTGAAGCGACCGTCCTCGGCGACACCGGAACGCCCTTTGTCGGTCGCGACGGAAAACCGCCGGCGTAGTTCGGATGTGACAGAGGCGTCGTCCGCGCCGTAAAGCGGCAAGGTCGTTAAGCCGTCGGAATCGGGGAAGACCAGATAGGCCTGGCCCGATTCGCCCATCCGGCCCGACCGCCGGAACAACCGGAAGATGGGGTCGATGGCAAAGGCCACGATGTCGGTCCCGACGATCCGGCCCTCCGGGTCGAGGATCGGCGAAGAGACAAGCAGGCGATATTCGCCGTCGACGAACACGGGCCCCTTGATCAAGGGCGACCGCGCGCCTCTCCATTCATCGGGCCAGGTTTCCGGATCGGGTCGGGTGCCGACCGAGATGGCCAAGACCCCCTCACTGTTCAGACGGGCGATCCCGGTCATCTCACGGGACGACCGAAGCGCGGAGCCCAGAATGTCATTCAGACCGGCGCTCATGACCTCGGCGGAAATGCGTCCGGCCTCATGTTGGGTCAGCAGTCGACGGGCCTGCGTGCGGCTGGAAATCTGCCGGGCAGTGTTCTTGGTTCGGATAATGTACTGGCTGACGGCGTCCGCTTTCGATTGCGTGTCGCGCAGCAGCGCGTTCCTGGCCGCGTCCTTCAACTGCCCGTACATGGGAAGCATGACGAACACGGCGCTAAGCACGGCGATGACAACGACGCCCAGCAGGGAAAAGCGCAGCACGTTGCGCTGCACTGCCCGAATGTTGGTCAACCCCTGTTCCGCCACGATGCGTCCTTTGGTCTTCTGCTGCCCGAGAAGGCAGTCGACTGTCGGGCTTGCCTCCGCCGGTCGGCCGCGTGGTGATGAGCAATCACAGGGCGTGGAGGACCGATCCGCAAATCCAGGCCCGACCAAAATAACAGGTCTGATCAAAATAACAGGCCTGACCAAAATAAAAGCAGATTTTTGTCCCCGCTACGAGGGAGCAAGTGCATGTCGGTTTGCCCGCGGCCATTGACCGCGACCGGGACGCGGCGGGCGTCCGCTTGCCCGCCCCGCCCGGGGGCCGCGAAAGGCCTGCGAATTGATTGCTTTTCGGCAAC
>JANQIJ010000170.1 GCA_028282185.1 Rhodospirillales bacterium | reverse complement strand
CCTTCGAACGGGTCCTGGACCGGGGCTTCGCCCTGGTGACCGATCCGGCCGGCCGGCCGGTGACCTCGGTCAAGGGGCTGAAGACCGGCGACGGGCTTGACCTCAGACTGAAGGACGGCAGCCGACCGGTGACCGTGACCGGCACGGGCACCGCGGCCGCGGCGAAATCGAAACCCAATTCGGACCGGGCGGCGGGCCGGGCGGCGCGGACGCCAGGCAAAGCGGGCGACAAGCGCGGCAATGGGTCCAAGGACGACGATCGTCAGGGACGGTTGCTGTGAGGCGGGTCCTATCGCTCGCGGTGGCCGCCCTGCTACTGGCCGATGCTCCGGCCGGGGCCTTGGATCTGACCGGCGATTTCGTTCAGGGCGGCCTGGTCGCGGGCCGGACCCAACCGGGCGCCCAGGTCAGATTGGGCGATCGCCGCGTCCCGGTGGCCCCGGACGGCCGCTTCATCATCGGCTTCGGTCGGGACGCCCCGGCCACGCTTCGCTTGACCGTCCAGCCGCCCGGCGGCGGGGCACCGCAAAGCCGGACCCTCTCCATCGCCGGCCGGACCTACAAGGTGCAACGCATCGACGGCCTGCCCAAGCGCAAGGTCACGCCCCTGGCGCCGGATATGAAACGCATTCGCCGGGAACGGAAGCTGATCACCGATGTCCGCGCCAAGGCGGGGCCGGAGGCGCTGTTTTCCTCCGGCTTCCAGTGGCCGGCCAAAGGCCGGATATCCGGGGTGTTCGGCTCCCAACGCATATTGAACGGTGAGCCGCGTCGCCCGCACAACGGGATCGATGTGGCGGCACCGCCGGGCACGCCGGTCCGGGCCATGGCCGACGGCCTGGTGGCCCTTGTCCATCCGGGCATGTTCTTCGCCGGCAAGACAGTGATGCTCGACCACGGCCTGGGCCTGACGTCGGTTTACATCCACCTGCGCGAGACATCGGTGGCGGAGGGCGAACTGGTCCTGAAAGGCCAGCAGATCGGCGAGATCGGCATGACCGGCCGGGCCACGGGACCGCACCTCCATTGGGGCGTCAGTTGGTTCAACACCCATCTGGACCCGGCCCTGCTGGTCGGCGATCCACCGGGATAAGATGCGACAGGCGGCCCACCGACGCCAGGGTCAGGCGTCGGTCCCGTCGTTTCTTTCCATGAATACGGCCATGCGCGACGCCGCTCCGGACCCGGCTTCGGCATAGATGTTGAAAACCTCGTCGATGCCGTTGGCCTTTAGGTCCTCTTCCTGATCGGGGTACAGCGCGGTGGCGATGATCGGCCCGGAAAACCCGCGTTCCCGCAGGCGACAGGCCGCGTCGACATTCGCCGCGTGATGCGGCATGGCCAGGAGGATCATCTCGACCTGGTTGTGGCGGGTTTGCAGGCGCGACCAGAAATCCGGATTGGTCGCGTCGCCGAGCACCACGCGGCGGCCGTCGGCGATGCTCTGGGCGACCTGCGTTTCATCCAGGTCAATGCCGAGGATGCGGTCTTCGACCCCCGGGCGCATGGTGTCATAGGCCGCCCGGCCGACCCGGCCCATGCCGAAAACCAGGATGCGGCTGTCCCCCAGGGTGATGTCCTCGTCGCCGGGCAACCGCCGGCTGCTTTCAAAACGGTATACCACCTTGCCCAAACGGGTGTAGATCCGGTCGGCCGCCATGTTGAGAGGCGCAGATAGGACGAAGGAAGCGGACAGGGCCAGGGCGATCACCGTCAGCCAGGACGGATCCAGCAGGCCGCTGGAGATCGCGATCGCGCCGACGATCAGGCCGAACTCCGAATAGTTGGCGAGCAGCAGGCTGCCCAGGACGGCGCTGCGGGCACGCAGGCGGAACAGGCTCATCAAGAGGAAAAACATCGCGGTCTTGACCGGCAACAGGAGCAGCAAGACCGCCGCCGCCGCCGCCGTTTCCCAGGTCGGCAGGCCTGTCAGGCCGATGGTCAGGAAGAAGCAGACCAGGAACACGTCCTTGAACCCCATGAGGGTCTTCGACAGTTCGCTCGCCTTGTCGTGCTGCGCCAGCAAGACGCCAATGACAAGCGCGCCCAGGTCGCCCTTCAGGCCAACCAGCTCGAACAGCGCCGCACCACCGAGCGCCAAGACGAAACCGTAAACGGCGAGAAGCTCGCGGTGGCCGCTGTATACCAGCACCGCGCCCAACAGATGACGCGCCGGAATCAACGCCAGTAGACAGAGCGCCCAGATCGACGGGGTTTTGCCGCCGGCCAGCGCCAGGAAGACGACCGCGGCGATGTCCTGGATCACCAGGATACCGATCCCAACTTGGCCGTAGCGCGACGGCAACGAGCCGCGCTCCTCCAGGGTCTTGACCGCGAAGACCGTCGATGAGAACGACAGGGCGAAGGCGACGATCAGCACCGTCTTCAGGTCGAGGCCGCTGAACATCATCACCCCAAGGCCGCCGAGACCCAAGACAAACGCCGCCGCAATAGCGACGGTGGCCCCCATGTGTATGCCCGCGGTCGCCCAGATTTCCGGCCTTATCAGCGTCCCCAGACGCAGTTTCAGGCCGATCGTGAATAGCAGGAGCGTCACCCCCATGTCCGACAGTTCCATGAGGAACAGATCGCTCTCGGCACCCAGGGCATGCAGCACAAACCCGGCAATCAGGAAGCCGACCATGGCCGGCAGGCCAACTTGCTTGACCAGCAATCCGAAGGCGAAGGCGATGGCGATCCAGGCGGGATCTTGATAGTTGATCGATATTAAGAACAGGTCCAAGGGGGACCTCCTCGACGTTCGATGCGCGCGGCGTCTTGCCGCCCGCCCCCGGTTTGCGGGTCTCGCGCCCGCGTCGGCATATTTTGGCTGTCAATCAGGGGATGTCCAGCGCCGATCGACCCCTGGCGCGGCCAATCTGCTCAACCCTCGCCGTTGGGCCACCGATTGTGCAGCCAGAGCCATTGTTCCGGCGACTCTCGGACCCAGCCCTCGACCTGTTGGTTGACGCGCGTCATCGCATTGCGGACATCCGCTTGATGGTCGCCGGTTTTCTCGAAAGTGATTGGCGGTTCGATGATCAAGCGGAAACGTGCCCCCTTGAGCCGAATCACGCGCGCGCCGACCACGGGGCAGTCGTGCTTCAGTGCCAATTCCGCCAGCGCCGGCGCGGTCATCGCCGGCCGGCCGAAGAACGGGACGGCAATACCGTCGTTCATCTTCTGATCGATCAACATGCCCAAATGGCTGCCCTCTCGGAGGGTCTTCAACAACCGGCGCACGCCTTGCGGCCCCTTGGGGATCAGGGCGCCCTCGACGGCGGCGCGGCCGTGGCGATAGAGCCATTCCACCAAGCGGTTGTTGGCCTCGCGATAGATACGATCAATGGGCAGTCCCCGTTGGGTCGCGCCCAGAGAGGCGATCTCCCAGTTCCCGATATGTCCTGAATAGAAAATGCCTGGCTTATCGTCTTCACGCAGCCTATCGACGTATTCACCGCCGATCGTCTCGACGCGGCCCGCCGGATCGTAAACGTTGATCTCCTGTAGATGTGGAAACTCCGCCGCCAGCCGTCCCAGGTTGTCCCACATGGCGCGGACGATCCGTTCGACCTCACACACCGGCATGTCGGGAAAGGCGGCCCGCAGGTTGCGCCGCGCCCGATTGCTGAAGCGCAGGCGCGGACCGATCAACCGGGCGACGAACCCGCCGAAACCTGACGCCCAATCGATCGGCATGACACGAAAAAACAGATAGACCGAAAAGGCCACTGCCGCTTGGACCGGGTGGAACAGGTACTTGTTGAGGGAGCTCGGCACATGGGCCATGTCGGAAAAGGCGCCTTGATCAAGAAACGACAGGCCGCAAGACGCGACCGAGGGCCGCTTCGTCGTCCCATTCAAGGGCAATTGTCAAGACTTCAATCCCCTTCGCCTGTTCGGGACTGAGGCGACACAAGTCCTTTTCCGTCGTCACCGGCGTGGCATTCATGGCCGCCGCGCGCCGTTTGATGTCATCGATTTCCGATGCACCGTAGGCATGATGGTCGGCGAAAGCCAGCTGCGCGGCCAATTGGCAACCGCCCTGGGACAAGGTTTCAAAGAACTTCGTCGGATGGGCCATGCCGGCGAAGGCCAGGATGGGACGCTCGGTCAGGCGGGCGATCTCCGGGCCGGGACGAACCCGGCAGGTCAGCACCGGCAGCCCCGGCGCCAATCGATCGACCGAGCGGGCGATGCCCCGCGCATCCTCGCCAACCAGGACGACCGCGTCGGCCCGCGCCAGGCCGGCGGCGATCGGTTCGCGCAGCGGACCCGCCGGGACCAGAAAACCGTTGCCGAAGCCCAATCCGCCGTCGACGACGACAAGGGACAGCGTTTTGGCAAGCGACGGATCCTGATGCCCGTCGTCCAAGACCAATGCGGTCGCCCCCGCCGCCACGGCCGCCTGGGCCGCCGCCGGGCGGTCACTCGACACCCAAACCGGCAGGCCACCCCGGGCCAGCATCAGCGGCTCGTCCCCGACCTGACCCGCGTCATGGCCTTCCGCGGCCACCCTTAGCGGCGCCCCGCCGGCCGCCGCCCCCGCATCGCGGCCGTATCCGCGGCTGATGACATGCGCCTGCCGCCCGTGTTCGACCAACCGCCGCGACAGGTCGCGTACCACGGGCGTCTTGCCCGCGCCGCCCGCCGTCAGGTTGCCGATG
>JANQIJ010000132.1 GCA_028282185.1 Rhodospirillales bacterium | reverse complement strand
GGATCATCAACACCGGCGGCCCGGACCCGCCCATGCGCAGGTTGATCTCGGCGCCGTCGCCGGGAAGCCTTTTCTGGTCGAAGCCGTCGAACACCGCGCCCCTCCTCCGCGTCGCGTCAGACGCCGTGATAGTCCTTGTACCAGGCGACGAAACGGGGGATGCCCGCGTCGATGGGCGTGGTCGGCTTGAATCCGAAGTCCCGGGTCGAGGCCTCGATATCGGCGTAGGTTTCCTTCACGTCGCCTTGCTGCATGGGCTGAAAATCGATCTCCGCCTTGATCCCGAGGGCCTCTTGCAAGACCTCGATGAACCGCATGAGCTGCTCGGAGTTGTTGTTGCCGATGTTGTAGAGCCGGTGCGGCGTGCCGTCCTCGGCTTCGGGCCTGGTCTCCAGCGCGCCCAGGACGCCGGTGACGATGTCATCGATGTAGGTGAAGTCCCGGCGCATGTCGCCGTTGTTGAACACCGGGATCGGCTCACCTGCGACGATCTTGCGGGTGAAGATATAGGCCGCCATGTCCGGCCGTCCCCAGGGACCGTAGACCGTGAAAAACCGCAGGCCCGTCATCGGCAAGCGGTACATGCGGGCATAGCTTTCCGACAGCATCTCCATGGACCGCTTGGTCGCGGCGTACATGCTGACCGGGTGATCGACCCGGTCCTCGACGGAAAACGGCAGCTTGGTATTGGCGCCATAAACCGACGACGATGAGGCATAGACGAAGTGCTTGAAATTCTCGAGCGTCTGGGCTGCCTCCATCAGAACTAGGTGCCCTTCCACGTTGGAGCGCGTGTAGGCATAGGGGTTGATCAGCGAATAGCGGACCCCGGCCTGGGCCGCCAGATGGACGACCTTGGCGATGTCGGCATGCCGGTCGAAGGTTTCCGTCATGGCGTCCTTGTCGGCGATATCGGCCCGCACCAGGGTATAGTTCTCGCGCGCCAACAGGCGTTCGGCGCGGGCCTCCTTCAAGGCAACATCGTAATAGTCGTTGAAGTTATCGACGCCGATCACCCGCTCGCCCCGATCCAACAGGGCCATGGAGGTATGGAAGCCGATGAACCCGGCGCCGCCGGTGATCAGGATGCTCATGGTCGGTCCTTGGACGTTCGCTCTTGGTGCCGAATTCGATGTCCGCCGGTATAGCCGGTCGCCTGGCAAAAATCACGCGACAATCGTGCCGCATGGGGCTGCCCCGCCGAACGCTGGCGCATCGACAGCGGGAAACAAAGTTACCTGGCACCGGCCCCTGCCGCACGCCATATGCCTAAAGGCGCGCAAACGCGGCCAGAATGTTGCGAATGCCGGGCGCCGGATTGTAAGCCCGGGCGCCTTTTCGTACCCTGTCTTGAGAAACATCCGGACCCACGCGGCCGGCCGCAAACCCAACGACCCGGCAAGCGGGCGAAAGGAAACACCGGTGAAGCTGAGGACTGTCAGCCTGGATGACAAGTATGGCCTGGAAGAAGGCCGCGTCTTCTTGACCGGCACCCAGGCCCTGGTCCGCCTCACCCTCATGCAGCGCCGGCGGGATCTGGCAGCGGGCCTCGACACGGCCGGCTACGTCACCGGATACCGGGGCTCGCCCCTGGGCCAGATCGACCGGGAGTTCGGCCGGGCGGAGCGTTTCCTCAATGACCATCACGTGAAGTTCCACCCCGCCGTCAACGAAGACCTGGCGGCGACGGCCCTATGGGGCAGCCAGCAGGTCAATATGTACCCGGGCGCCGACTACGACGGCGTGTTCGGCATGTGGTACGGCAAGGGGCCGGGCGTCGACCGCTCGGGCGACGTGTTCCGCCACGCCAACATGGCCGGCACGTCGCCCAACGGCGGCGTCCTGGTCATGGCGGGGGACGATCCGGCCTGCAAGTCGTCGACGGTCACCAGCCAGTCCGAACATGCCTTGATGGACGCCAACATCCCGATCCTCAATCCCGTCGACCTGCAGGATCTTCTGGATTTGGGGCTCTATGGCTGGGCCATGTCGCGTTTCGCCGGGCTTTGGGTCGGCATCAAATGCATCACCGACAACGTGGACACCTCGGCCACGGTGGATGTCTCGCCGGGCCGCGCGCCCGTCACCCTGCCGGAATTCGAGATGCCGCCCGGTGGCCTGCACATTCGTTGGCCGGACCCGCCCTTGGACCAGGAAGAACGCCTTCACCGGCACAAGATCTATGCCGCCCTCGCCTTCGCCAAGGCCAACAAGCTCGACCGGGTGACACTCGATTCTTCAAAGCCCCGCATGGGCATCGTCTCCACGGGCAAGACCTATCTGGATACGCTTCAGGCGTTGGATGATCTGGGCATCGGCCAGGAAGAGGCGGAAGCCATCGGTCTCCGCCTATACCGGGTCGGCATGCCCTGGCCCCTGGAGCGGGATGGGGTGCGCGCCTTCGCCGAAGGGCTCGAGGAAATCCTGGTGATCGAGGAAAAACGCGCGGTCATCGAAAACCAGTTGAAGGAACAATTGTATAACTGGCGGGCCGACGTGCGGCCCCGGGTCGTCGGCAAGTTCGATGAGAAAGGCGATTGGATTTTGCCGTCGACCGGCGAATTGACACCGGCCCGCATCGCCCGCGTCATCGCCGACCGCCTTCGAAACTTCCGGTATTCCGAGGCCATCGCCGCCGCCATCGACAAACGCCTGGCTTTTTTGGAAGAAAAAGAACGGTTTCTTGAGGACGCCGTCACCGACATCAAGCGCATCCCGTATTTCTGCGCCGGCTGCCCGCATAACACATCCACCGCCGTGCCCGACGGCATGGAGGCCGCCGCCGGCATCGGCTGCCACTACATGGCCATCTGGATGGACCGCAACACCACGACCTTCACCCATATGGGGGCCGAGGGCGCCAACTGGATCGGCCAGGCGCCGTTCACCAAGCGCGACCACATCTTCGTCAACATCGGCGACGGGACCTATTTCCATTCCGGCATCATGGCGATCCGCGCCGCCGTGGCGGCAGACGTCAACGTCACCTATAAGATTCTCTATAACGACGCCGTCGCCATGACCGGCGGACAATCCATGGACGGCCCCCTGGACCCTGCGCGCATTTCCCGCCAGGTCAAGGCCGAGGGGGTCGAGCGCATCGCCCTGGTCACCGACGAGCCCGACAAATACCCCGTCGGCACGGATTGGGCCCCCGGCACCACGATCCATCACCGGGATGCCTTGGAACAGGTGCAGCGGGATTTGGCCAAATGGCCCGGCGTCTCGGCGCTTATTTACGACCAAACCTGCGCCGCCGAAAAACGCAGGCGTCGCAAACGGGGCCTGTTCCCCGATCCGCCCAAGCGGCTGTTCATCAATGAAGCCGTCTGCGAGGGATGCGGCGATTGCGGGGTTCAGTCCAATTGCGTCGCCATCGTGCCACGCGAAACGGAACTGGGCCGCAAGCGGGCCATCGACCAATCCGTCTGCAACAAGGATTACACCTGCGCCAAGGGCTTCTGCCCGTCGTTCGTCACGGTCCACGGCGGCGAGCCGACAAAGCAGGCGGGCCGCGCGGTGGGTGGGTCTGTCCCCTTCCCTAATCTGTTCTTTGATGGCCTGCCCGACCCCCAACTGCCGCCGTCTGAAGAACGCTACAACATCGTCATTACCGGCATCGGCGGCACCGGCGTGGTGACACTCTCGGCCTTGCTCGGCATGGCGGCCCATGTGGCGGGCAAGGGCGTGACCTGCCTGGACCTGGCCGGCATGGCGCAAAAGAACGGCGCGGTCTATGCCCATGTGCGGATCGCCGACGACCCCAAGAACCTGCATACGGTGCGGGTCGGCGCCGGCGGCACGGACTTGCTCCTGGGCTGCGACATGGTGACGGCGGGGGGCTTCGAGACGCTCGGCAAGTTGGACCCGGCGCGGTCCCGCGCCGTGGTCAACGCGGAAAAAACCATGACCGCCGATTTCACCCGCGACCCGGACCTCGCGTTCCCCGAGGCCGGCCTCACCGGCGCGCTGGAAGACGCCACCGGCGGCAACGCGCACTTCGTGGATGCGCAGCGGCTGGCCCGGGGCCTTCTGGGCGACAGCATCGCCGCCAACATCATGATGCTGGGATACGCCTATCAAAAGGGCCTCCTGCCCCTGCCGGAAGACGCCATCTTCCGCGCCATCGAATTGAACGGCGTGGCCATCGACTTTAACAAATCCGCCTTCACCTGGGGCCGCCGCCTGGCCCATGACCGGGGCGCCGTGGAGGCCCTGGCGGGCCTGCGGGACGAGACACCAGATGTCTTCGATCTGGACGCCTTCATCGGGCGGCGGGTGAATGATCTGGCGGCCTATCAGGACCGGGCCTACGCGGACCGCTACAAGGCCATGGTCGACAGGGTCCGCGCCGGCGAGGCCAAGGCCGCCCCCGGGTCGACGGACCTGACCGAGGCCGTGGCGCGGTCCTTGTTCAAGCTCATGGCCTATAAGGACGAATACGAGGTGGCGCGGCTCTATGCGGACGGCCGGTTCAAGGCGGCCATGTCCGTCGCCTTCGACGGCACGCGGAAGGTCACCGTCCATCTGGCGCCGCCCTTGCTGTCCCGCCGCGACCCTTTGAGCGGAAACCTTATCAAGCGCGAATTCGGGCCCTGGATTTTCCCGGCGTTCAAGATGCTGGCGGGCCTGAAGGGCTTGCGCGGCGGCGTCTTCGACATCTTCGGCCATACGGAAGAGCGGCGCATGGAACGGCGGCTCATCGGTGACTATGAGAAGACCGTCGACGCCCTCCTGGCTGGCCTTTCAACCGACACACACGCCCTCGCCGTGGAAATCGCCCAACTGCCGCAATCCATGCGCGGCTACGGCCACATCAAGATGGAAAACGTCGAGCAGGCCAAGGCCCGAGAGGCCAACCTACTTGCAGCGTTCAAAGACCCCGCCAAACGCGCCGAGGCGGCGGAGTGATCACGCGGCGTGATTCTACGGGTCTCGCACCGTAGCTGCAAACAATTCACTGATAAAAATTGAGTGTTTTCAATTTACTTCTCATGCAGGTTGAAACATCTGAAAAATTGTCTAGAAATAGTATATGGCTGGTAAAAAGCGCCTAAATGTAGCGGCAATTGTCGATAGCGTGTGTACCTTATTAGGCCGACTTGCAAAGTGGTCATCGATTGCCATTTGCGTCGGATTTGCAAGTTGGGCAGCAGTCGGTGTATCCGGCAATTTGTCAGGGAAACAGACCGACGCGGACATTTCTTTTAGTTTGTCTTGGCTTGGGACAGGCGACAGAGCCACCGATTACCTGATTGGATTCTTGGTCATCGCCTTAATTATCGCCTTGATTTATGGTAAAATTTCGTCCCTGACACGAGAAAGAACCGTCAAACGTATTCATCCACACACAAAAAAATTGGAAAAACTCTTAGACGGGAATAGGTCATCTTCTGAATTGTTGCCGGATGGCCGAACCAATCCGGCAGACGAATAAGGAGTATATGATGACGTATGCGAACTCATTGTCTTTGCTTGTGATCGCGTTTTTGATTTGGTTCATTTACGGACCTTGGCAAAAACTTTGGATCGATTGGGCGCGGGAGAGGATGTTCGCCTCTCGTGATGAGATATTCATCATCGCCGCCGAAGGCGGCTTGAGTTTTGATAGCGAAGAGTATCGGGTGATTAGGACAGCAATCGAAAGCTTGATTCGCTATACGCACAAGGTTTCGTTCCTACGTTTTGTGCTCTTGTTACAAATCAGCAAAGAAATAAAAAATTCTAGGCCTAATCCTATGGAGATGGTCATCAGGATTCAAAACGACCAAGTTCGTGATCGCGTTCGACGGCAACTAGTTATCGCGGTTAAGTCTTGTGTTTTCATGATGATTCTTCGATCGCCGATACTCTGGCTACCAGCTTTCGTCGTATTCATACTCAGGGAGGTGTTTGGTCAGCGGACGCCACCGTCAATTCGTTCCTTAGGCCGGGTCATAGTAAGGGAGTCACAAATCAACGACGAAGCGAGAGTTGTTGCCTAAACCTCAAGCTAAAAAAGCCAGCAATATCCTACATTGCTGGTCGCTATAGGTTGGGAGATCGATCTGGCATTTTTAATTTAGGCTCGATTTGATTTATACGCTCACTTGACATTGTCCTCCGAAATTCCGAGCGTTTCTGGCGGAACTACAACGTCAGCAATCTAATTTAGTCAGTCACATCACAAACGCCAGCAGCGCCGGCAGGGTCGCGAAGCTGATCAGGGTGGAGATCACCACCGAGCCGGCGACCTTTTCCGGCTGCTGGTCGTAGCGCTGGGCAAACAAGAAATTGAAGACCGCCACGGGCATGGCGCATTGCAGGATCAAAACGCCGCGCTCCGTGCCCGTGAAGCCCAGCACTTCCGCCAGGCCCCAGCCCACGATAAAGCCCACGCCCAGCCGCATGACCGATAGGACCGTCGCGAGTTTCATCCCCTGAATGCCCAGGCCCGCGAGCGACACCCCCAAGGTGATCAGCATCAACGGCACGGTGAGGCCGCCGAGTATCTTGGTGGTGTTCAAGGTCCAGTCGGGGACCTCATATCCGCCGAACAGAAACACCATGGCGAGCACCACGCCGTAGAGAATGGGCAGGCGCAGCAGCGCCCCCGGATTGGCCGCCCCCGCCGGCACGGCGACGCCCGCCGTGAACAGCAACAAGACGTTGACGGTGAAGTACGCGATGGCGAGGGCCAGGCCGTGGTCGCCGAACGCCAGCAGGCAGAGCGGCAGGCCCATGTTGCCGACGTTGCCGTAGGTCAGCGCCGACAGATACGCCCGCTGGCTCAGCTTGGCGGCGCGGAGGAACAGATAATAGACCGGGTAGAAAACCGCCATGGAGAGCGCCGCCGCCCAGCCCATGGACAGAAAGGCGTCCGGCTCGATCCGGGTTTCGATCAGCGTCGAGAACACGAGACACGGCGTACCGATATTGGTCACCAAGGTGGTGACCATCTCCGTGTCGTAGGGCCGGCCCTGCTTCCGCCAGACATAGCCCACCAGGGCGCAGATGAAGACCGGCGCGATGACGTTGAGGATTTGGCCTAGCAAGGCGCCCCACCTTCTGCCGCCTTTCGTCGGGTCAAAATACGCAGGGCCTCAAGCCCTATTCCGCCCAGGTGATGCGCAGGATGTTGGTCGCCCCCGGGGTGCCGAAGGGCACGCCCGCGGTCACCACCAAGGGCTCGCCACGTTCGACGAAACCGTCTTTCTTGGCTTCGGCGGCTGCCTTGGTGACCATTTCGCGGAAGGAATGGATGTCTTCGGTCATTACCGAATGGACGCCCCAGCAGAGCGCCAACCGGCGCGCCGTTTCCCGGTCGGGCGTGAGGCCCAGAATTTGCGCCTCGGGCCTGAGCCGGGCACAGCGCAGGGTTGTCGAACCGGTGGTCGTGAAGGTGACGATGACCTTGGCGGAAACCGTTTCCGCAACCTGACAGGCGGCAACGGTGATGGCGTCGGCGGCGGTCGCCTCGTGTCCGGTGCGGCGCCGGTCGCGCATGGTCTTGTAGTGCTCGTCGGATTCGACCCGCGTGATGATCCGCGCCATCACCGCCACGGCCTCGGTCGGATAATCGCCGACGGCGCTTTCCGCCGACAGCATCACCGCGTCGGCCCCGTCGTAGATCGCCGTCGCCACGTCCGAGGCCTCGGCCCGGGTCGGCGTCGGCGCGTGGATCATGCTGTCGAGCATCTGGGTCGCGATGATCACCGGCTTGCCCGCCTGTTTGCACAGCCGAAGGATACGTCGCTGCTGGACCGGCACTTCCTCGGTCGGGCATTCGACGCCCAAATCGCCCCGCGCCACCATGATCGCGTCGGACAGGTGGACGATTTCCTCCAAATGTTCCAACGCCGCGGGCTTTTCCAGCTTCGACATCACGGCCGCGCGGCCGGCGATCAGCTTCCTCGCCTCGGCCAGGTCTTCCGGACGCTGAACGAAGGACAGGCCGACCCATTCGACGCCCAGGTCCAGGCCGAAACGCAAGTCGTCCCGGTCCTTCTTGGTCAGCGGCGACACGTCCAAGATCACCGTCGGTACGTTGACGCCCTTGTGGTTCGACAGGGTGCCGCCGATCACGACCTCGGTCTCAGCGTGTTCCGGCGAACAGTGGATCACCTTCAAGCGAATGCGCCCGTCATCGAGCAACAGGTCCGACCCCGGTTCCAAGGCGCGAAAGATTTCCGGATGGGGCAAGGGCGCGCGACCGGCGTCACCGGCGGTCGCGTCCAGGTCCAAACGGAACCGATTGCCGACGGCCAGTTCCGCCGCCCCCCCGGCGATTTCGCCGACGCGCAGTTTCGGCCCCTGCAAATCCATCAGAATCCCCACCGGGCGGTGGTACTTGCGTTCCAGCGAACGGACGATGCCGTGGGTCCGTTCATGATCCGCATGGCTGCCATGGGAAAAATTCATGCGGAACACATCGACGCCCGCTTCGAACAACTTCTCGATGGCTGCCTGACTGGCCGTCGCCGGCCCGAGGGTGGCGACGATCTTTGCCCGGCGCTCTCGTTTCATGATGGCGGTCCCCTTGTTGTTGCCCCGCGGCGCGGCCCGGGCTTCTCCGACTCTCAAAACCGGCGATGACGTCCCGGCCGTCCCCAAACGCCAGGGCACGTCATAGTTATGGCGCAAGACCATGACAGACGAAATACAAGAATGTGTGTTATCACATGATGGAATCGCGCCCGCTGTGCTACCCGGGCCCCGAGGCAGGCTATGGACGTCGTCAGTTCCCGCACATATTATTGAGCAGCCTGTTCGGTGCCCGCCGCCGGCACACCGCCACGATCGGGCGCAAGGGACAGCCGCTTAGGTTCGTGTTAACCATTTTCGTGCCATCAATGGAGGGCTGACGGGGGTCGGCGACACGGAGATATGGGACCGCATCGCGGGCGCGGAAAACGCCGGCGAAGGGGCCCGGGGGTAAACATTGAGTACGCAGAGCATTAT
Source organism: Rhodospirillales bacterium (assembly GCA_028282185.1). GTDB lineage: Bacteria > Pseudomonadota > Alphaproteobacteria > Rhodospirillales > Casp-alpha2 > UBA1479. Next base: position 9,417 of record JANQIJ010000132.1, on the reverse strand, counting down.
CGATGCGCTGGCCGGATTGAAACCCGACGCCGACAAGGCGGCGCTGATGAGCGCCGTCGATGACGCCGTGAACGGCATCGTCAAGGAACTGGGCGCCGGTGACGGCAAGGTCTCGCCGGACGTCCTGCAGGCGACGCAGACGACGCTGACGTTCCTGCAGGCCTGCGGCGATCTGGGTGACCCGGAATTCACCGAGCGGGCCAAGACAAAGGCGGCGGAACTGCTTGACGCCTTCGGCAAGGTGACCGGCGACGACGCCGACGCGGCGGCGCCCAAGAAACGTCGGCGTAGGAAACGCCCGCCGGGGGCCAAGGCCAAGGGCGCACCGGACAAGAAGGGCCGCAAGCGGCCGGGCGGCAAGAAGAAGCGGCCGCCCAAGGCCGGCGGCGCCGACAAAGCCTGGGAAGACACCCCGTTTACCGACGCCTTTACCCAGTACTTCTGCAAGTTCATCCGCAAGCGGGCCATGTTGTGGTTCGTGCCGCAGCACGACATGACGCCGACGCCCTATCCCCTGACCACGCGGTTCGGCGACAATTTGGAGAGCGCGATCAAGGAACACTTCATGCACCGGTTCTTCAGCAATCGGCGGATCATGGTCCTGGACGCGGAATTGAAGGGCAAGGATTACGCCGAAACCGCCTTCATGGAGGAGTTCGAGAAGCCGAAGAAAACCAACGTCGTGCGCGGCATGTGGGAAGACGGCCTGGTCGACATCAAAAAGCTCCTGACGGACGACAAACCGCAACAAGACACAGAGGTCAAAACCAAGACCAAGACCAAGAAGACCGGCGGTTTCCTGGGCTTTTTCCAAAAGGAAGAGAAGATCGTCGAGCGGCAGACGCAAACGGACAACACCGAAATGAACCACGCCAAGGGTTTCTGGGACAAGATCGCCGGCCCGCACGTTGACTATGTCGCCCCGATTTTCGACGATTTCGAGTTCTTGATGTCGCTGTTCGAATACTACCCGCCGGAAGTGGAAGAAGAACAAGAAGCCGTCAAACAGATGCTGCAGCAGGAGTTCGGTTCGTCCCAGGCACGCGAGGGCGCCGCCCGCGATCACTTGAACAACCTGATCAAGGCGACGGCGCCTTGCTCGGGCGAATTAACGGCGCTATGGGCCTATCTGACCTGCAAGGACGAATTCACCTATCCCGTGTTCAAGTCCTTCACCTCCAGCCACGGGACCACGGCCGAACAGCGGGCGCGCGGCCTGCCTTATTTCCAGCGGTTCCTGCCGGACTTCACGGAAATGGAAGGTCCAAACAACCTTTAGGCGGCCAAGGGACACCGTGATCGGCCCCTGCCCCTGTCCCGGGTTGGCCGGAATGGGCAAGGGGCCTGAGCCCGAAGTCCCGGCGTTAACCCTTTGCTAGCCACCGGCCGGATAAGCTAGTCTGATCCGGTCGCGACCAAGCGACCCCCTTCGGCACGGGACCGCGCAATGCTCAAGAAAGTTCTCTCGAAAGCCATGCTGTCCGTCGTTATGGACAAGAAGGCCCGTGGCAGGCTGGAAACGGCCCAGGAAAAGGCCCAGCAGGCGACATCTCCGGATGCCCCGCCGCGCCGGGCCAGCCCCGAGGAACTGCGTCTGGCCGCCCGCCGGGCGTTGGAGACGGCGGAACGGGAGCTTGCCGGCAAGCCACGGTTGACCGGCGAACGGAAAGCCTTGATCCAGCAAGCGCTTGCCGTGCGCAAGCATCAAACGCGGATTCTCGACGAACTGGGGCCGGACCAGAAGATCAAGCTGCAGGCCATGGCGCTTGAGGCGTTCGGCCTCGACCCGACAAAGAACGGCCGTTGACCGGCCATCCCATGCCCATTGAACGCCGCGTCCTTGATCGACAATAACGACACCCGCCAAACCCGGGCGGCGGACCTCGCCGGGCGCGTTGCCGCGGGCGACCGCCGCGCCCTCGCCCGCGCCATCACGCTTTTGGAATCGCGCCGCCCGGATCACCGGGATCAAGCGGAAGGACTGGTCCGCGCCCTGTTGCCCCGGGCCGGCGATTCGGTGCGGATCGGGATCACCGGCATTCCCGGCGTCGGCAAATCAAGCTTCATTGAAGCCCTTGGCCTGCGCCTGCTGCAGGACGGCCACCGCGTGGCGGTGCTGGCCGTCGACCCGACCAGCCCCCGGTCCGGCGGTTCGATCCTGGGCGACAAGACCCGCATGGAGAAACTGGCCCGCGAAACGGACGCCTTCATCCGCCCGACCCCGTCCGGCGGCACCCTGGGCGGCGTCGCCCGTCGAACCTGGGAAGCGATCGTCGCCGTCGAGGCGCAAGGTTATGACGTCGTCCTGGTGGAAACCGTCGGCGTCGGCCAATCGGAAACGGCGGTCAAGGATCTGGTCGACATGTTCCTCTTGCTTTTGGCCCCCGGCGGCGGCGACGACCTGCAGGGGATCAAGAAGGGCATCGTCGAAATGGCCGACCTGATCGTCGTCAACAAGGCGGACGGTGATCTGGCCCAGGCGGCGGATCGGGCACAAAGGGACTACGCCGCGGCGTTGCACCTGTTGCGGCCGGCCCATGCCGACTGGATGCCCCAGGTTTTGAAATGCTCCGCCGCCACCGGCGACGGCATCGCCGAGATCTGGTCCGTGATGGAGGATTTCCGCCGCGCGACGGAAGCATCGGGACGGATCGTCCGCGAACGGGCGCGCCAGGCGGCAACCTGGATGTGGAGCCAGGTGAACGAAACGATGATCGCCGAACTGCGCGCGGCGCCGGGGATGGCCGACATCCTGGCCGATTTGGAACCCCGGGTCGCGGCCGGCGACATGGGGCCGAGCGAGGCCGCCCGACGCATTCTCGACGCCTATGCCGGCCGGGCCAAAAGCCCGGACCGGGACAGCTAAAACTTTGGAATTTCCCGTGCCAGCCGTTACCATGCGGGCCGAGGGGCAGACGGGGAACGGACCGATCTATGACTGAAGGCATGGAAACCCAGGAAGAGCTGGAACTTCTCCAGGCGGAAATCTTCAACCTTTTCAATTACATTCAGCGGGTTCGCAAGGAAGTCGCCGCGATCACCCGGGCGGACGAAGGGACCGACCGATTCGACAACATGTCGGATCAGCTTGACGCCATCGTCCAAGCGACCGGCGATGCGACCAATTCAATCCTGGAAGTCGTCGAACAAAACAGCGAAACCATCAACAAGATTCGCGACAAGACCGAGAATTCGGAGGTCCGTGGCCTGCTTGACGAACTGGAAAACAACTCCAACAACATTTTCGAGGCCTGCACCTTCCAGGACATCACCGGCCAGCGGGTCACCAAGATCGCGCGCTCGGTCACCTACGTGGAATCGCGGGTCAATGCCTTGATCGAAATATTCGGCAAGGATCAACTGGAAAACATCGAAGTCGAGGCCGAGGACAAGACCGAGGACGAAAAGCTGTTGGCCGGACCACAGCTTGACGGCCAGGGCGTGACCCAGGACGAGATCGACAAACTGTTCGATTGACCAGGTCGACGCCCCGGCCTACATCCATTTCAGCCAACGAGAGATAAACCATGCACCATTGGAGTGACGACACATGCGCCGTCTTGCCTTGTTTTGCGCCGCGGCTCTGCTGGCGGCGGGGGTGTTCGGATCGATGAGCGACGCCGAAGCCCGCGACCTGGAAAACACCCTCTACCTGGATACCGAATACGGCCGGGTGGTGATCGAAATGCGCCCGGACCTGGCGCCCAAACATGTCGACCGGATCAAGGAACTGACCCGTGAAGGCTTCTACGACGGCCTGTTGTTCCATCGGGTGATCGGCGGCTTCATGGCACAGGGCGGAGACCCCAAGGGCAACGGCACGGGCGGCAGCGGCCAGAAGCTGCCGGCCGAATTTTCCAAGGAACCGTTCAAGCGCGGCACGGTCGGCATGGCCCGGTCCATGGACCCCAACTCCGCCGACAGCCAGTTCTTCATCAACTTCGCGCGCACCAGCCATCTCGACGGCCAGTACACGGTCTGGGGCCAGGTGGTCGAAGGCATGAAATACATCGGCAAGCTGAAGCGCGGCGAGCCGCCCGCGGATCCCGACAAGATCATAAAAATGCAAGTCGCCGCCGACGCGGAATAGTCGCAAAACCTGAACGGACCCAGACTCCGCGAAAGTGGCTTTGCGCAAAAAGGAATACGATCCTCAGGACGAACCTATCGCGTCAATTCCCGCGTCGCCCGATCCAACCCGTCCAGTGTCAACGGGAACATGCGTCCCTTCATGATCTTTTGAATCATGTCGACGGATTGGGTATGATCCCACCAGGCCTCCTTCACCGGATTGAGCCAGACCGCCCGTTCGTAGACATCGAGCACGCGCTCCAGCCACTGAGCGCCCGCTTCCTCGTTCCAATGTTCGACACTGCCGCCCGGATAGACGATTTCATAGGGGCTCATCGACGCGTCGCCGACAAATATGACTTTATAATCAGAAGGATAGGTGTGCAGCACTTCCCAGGTCGGGATCGTTTCCGAGCGGCGACGCAGGTTGTCCTTCCACACCCGTTCGTACAGGCAATTGTGGAAGTAGAAATATTCCAGATGCTTGAATTCGGATCTGGCCGCGGAAAACAGTTCCTCGACCATCCGCACATGCGGGTTCATGGACCCGCCGACATCCAGGAACAACAGAATCTTCACCGCATTATGCCGCTCCGGCACCATGCGGATGTCCAGATAACCCCGCTTCGCGGTCGCGCGGATGGTATCGTCCAGGTCCAGTTCCGTCGGCGCACCTTCCCGCGCGAAACGGCGCAGGCGGCGCAAGGCGACCTTGATGTTGCGGGTGCCCAGTTCCAGTGTGTCGTCCAGGTTCTTGAATTCCCGTTTGTCCCAGACCTTCACGGCGCGGAAGTTGCGGTTGTCGTCCTGGCCGACGCGCACGCCTTCCGGATTGTAGCCGTAGGCGCCGAACGGCGAGGTGCCGGCCGTGCCGATCCATTTCGACCCGCCCTGATGGCGCTTCTTCTGCTCTTCCAGGCGTTGCTTCAAGGTCTCCATCAGTTTGTCCCAACCGCCGAGCGCCTCGATCTCGGCCTTTTCCTCTTCGCTCAGGAACCGTTCGGCCAGCTTGCGCAGCCATTCCTCGGGCAGGTTCTGGACGGCAACACCCTCCTCAGCCGGCGTTTCCAGGCCCTTGAAGACCTCGCCGAACACCCGGTCGAACCTGTCCAGGTTCTTTTCATCCTTCACCAAGGTGGCGCGCGACAGATAGTAGAAATGATCGATGCTCATCCCGGCCAGGCCCGCGTCCATGCCGTCCAGCAAGGTCAGGTATTCACGCAAGGAAACGGGCACGCGCGCTTGTTTCAATTGCAGGAAGAAATCGATGAACATGGCGCTACGCTCCGCTATCCCCGGCCCCGCCGGCAGGCGGCCGCCCCCCCGATACGGGCGTCAGCTTGATCCAGGTTTCGTCGATCCACATGGCCGTCAAGACCATGGCGATCAGGAACAGGGCCGTGCCCATGCCGGTGAAGGCGAACAGACCGATCATGTAGTTGAAGACCAGCAGACAGCCGACGGCGATGACCACGGGCTGCCATTTGCCAATGCGCCGGCTCTCGGCCCCGCAATGAGCGCAGATCAACGGCCGCTGGAAGGCCAGCTTCCAAGAGGCGAATTGTGGAAACTTATGGTCGCAACTGGGGCATTTCATGGGATGCGGTCCCTCCCCGCCATCCGGCCTGTCTCTCGCCGGTCTAACCTTGTTCCCGGCGGTTCAGGAACGCCAGCCGTTCCAGCATGTGAACATCCTGTTCGTTCTTCAACAGCGCGCCGTAGAGCGGCGGGATCAGGTCTTTCTTGTCTTCCGAGCGCAGCGTCTCCGGCGGAATGTCCTCGACCATCAGAAGTTTCAACCAATCGAGCAATTCAGAGGTCGAAGGCTTTTTCTTCAGGCCGGGCACGTCGCGCACCTCGTAGAACAAGGCCATGGCCTCGGATACCAGGCGGTTCTGGATGCCCGGGTGATGGACGTCGACGATCCGCCGCATTGTCTCGGCGTCGGGAAAGCGGATGTAGTGGAAAAAGCAGCGCCTTAGGAAGGCGTCCGGCAGTTCCTTTTCGTTGTTGGAAGTGATGATGACGATGGGCCGCTGGCGTGCCTTGATGGTTTCCTTGGTCTCGTAGACATGGAACTCCATGCGGTCGAGTTCCAGCAGCAGGTCGTTGGGGAACTCTATATCCGCCTTGTCGATCTCGTCGATCAACAAGACAGGCCGCACCGGCGCGTCGAAGGCCTCCCACAGCTTGCCGCGAATGATGTAATTGGAAATGTCGTGAACCCGGGCGTCGCCCAATTGCGAATCGCGCAGCCGCGCCACGGCGTCGTATTCATACAATCCCTGTTGCGCGCGGGTCGTCGATTTGACATGCCATTGGATCAGCGACGCGCCCAATGCTTCGGCGACCTCGGCCGCCAAAACGGTCTTGCCGGTGCCCGGTTCGCCCTTGATCAATAGCGGCCGTTGCAGATTGATCGCCGCGTTGACCGCGACCTGTAGGTCCTCCGTCGCGACAAAGGTCGCCGTGCCTTCGAATTTTTGGCTCATTGGGTTCCCCGATTTCGTCCGCCGCCGCGTCAGTCCGCCCATCAACCGACCAAAGCCGCTTCGATGGCGGCGACGGCATCGCCGGCCTTGGCCCCGTCCGGACCGCCGGCCTGGGCCATGTCCGGGCGACCGCCGCCGCCCTTGCCGCCGACAGCGGCCGAGCCGGCGCGCACCAGGTCGACGGCGTTGATCTTGTCCGTCAGATCGTCGGTCACGCCGACGACCACGTTGGCCTTGCCGTCAGTGACGCTGATCAGGGCGACCACGCCGGAGCCGACGGACTTCTTGATCTCGTCGGCCATGCCCTTCAAGTCCTTGGCCGGCACGCCGTCCAGCACCCGGGGCGCGAACTTGACACCGGCGACATCCTTGACGTCGGCGACACCGTTACCCGCCGCCGCCGAACCGCCGCCCCTCATGGCACCGCCCAGCGCCAGCTTCTTGCGGGCGTCGGCCAATTCGCGTTCCAGCTTCTTGCGCTCATCCAACAGGCTTTCGACGCGGGATGCCACGTCCTCGGGTTTTACCTTGAGCGCCGCCGCAGCACCCTGCAGGGCCTGGTCGCGGGCCTCGAAATAGGCCAGGGCGCCATCGGCGGTGACCGCCTCGATCCGGCGCACGCCGGCGGCGACGGCGCTTTCCGAAAGAATCTTGAAAACCCCGATGTCGCCGGTCCGCTTGACATGGGTGCCGCCGCAAAGCTCGGTCGAGAAATATTTTTCGTATGGCCCGCCCGAATTTTCTGGCGTGCCCATGGAGACGACCCGCACCTCGTCGCCGTATTTTTCGCCGAACAAAGCCAGGGCGCCGGCCTCGACCGCGCTGTCCGGGTCCATCAGCCGGGTCAGAACCTTGTTGTTGGCACGCACCTGGCCGTTGACGTCGGCCTCGACCGCCGTCAACTCCTCGGCCGACACCGCCTTGGGGTGGCTGATGTCGAAGCGCAGGCGGTCCGGCGCCACCAATGATCCCTTCTGCGTCACGTGGTCGCCCAAATGGCGGCGCAGGGCCTCATGCAGCAGGTGGGTCGCCGAATGGTTGGCGCGCAGCCGGCGGCGGCGATCGATATCGACCAGGAGCACCAATTCGTCACCGATGGAAACCGTCCCGGCCTCGACCCGGCCCATGTGGACATGCATGTCGCCCAGCATCTTCTGGGTGTCGGTGACGACGATCTTGGCGCCATCGGCCGTGGTTATGGTGCCCTGGTCGCCCATCTGACCGCCGCTTTCGCCATAGAACGGCGTCTGGTTGGCGACCAGGGCCAGGCTCTGGCCGGCCTCCGCGCGTTCCGCCGGGGCGCCGTCGACGACGATCGCCGTGACCTGGCCTTCCGCCTGTTCCGTTTCGTAGCCGAAGAATTCCGTGGCGCCCACCTCTTCCCGGATGTCGAACCAGACCTGTTCCGTCGCCGCGTCCCCGGACCCGGCCCAGGCCTTGCGCGCCTCGGCCCGCTGGCATTCCATGGCGGCGTTGAAGCCCACCGTGTCGACGGCGATTTCCTTGGTTTTCAACGCGTCCTGGGTCAGGTCCAAAGGGAAGCCGTAGGTATCGTAGAGCTTGAATGCCGTCTCGCCATCCAGGGTGCCGCCGGCGGTCATTTCCGTCGTTGCTTCGTCCAAGATCTTCAGGCCCCGGTCGAGTGTCGTCTTGAACCGGGTTTCCTCAAGCTTCAGGGTTTCCGTGATCAGCGCCTGGGCGCGGACCAGTTCCGGAAAGGCGCGGCCCATGTTGTCCGCCAGGGTCTGCACCAGTTTCCACAACAGCGGGTCCTGGCAGCCCATCAAATGGGCGTGGCGCATGGCCCGGCGCATGATCCGGCGCAGCACGTAGCCGCGGCCCTCGTTCGACGGCAGGACCCCGTCGGCGATCAGAAAACTCGACGCCCGCAAGTGATCGGCGATCACCCGATGGGAGACCGCGTGGTCGCCGTCCGGAGACACCCCCGAGCCCTCGGCCGAAGCCTGGATCAGGTTCTGCATCAGATCGATATCGTAGTTGTCATGGGTGCCCTGCATTACCGCGGCGATGCGCTCCAGTCCCATGCCCGTGTCGATCGACGGTCTCGGCAGGTCGATCCGTTCTTCCTTGGTAATCTGCTCGAACTGCATGAACACAAGGTTCCAGATTTCGATGAAGCGGTCCCCGTCCTCGTCGGGTGAGCCCGGCGGCCCGCCGGCGATATGCGGGCCGTGGTCGTAGAAGATTTCCGAACAGGGGCCGCAGGGTCCGGTATCGCCCATAGCCCAGAAGTTGTCGGACGTCGGGATGCGAATGATCTTGTCGTCGGTAATGCCGGCGATCTTCCGCCACAGAGTCGCCGCGTCTTCGTCGGACGTATGAACCGTGACCAGAAGCTTTTCCGCGGGCAGGCCGAATTCGCACGTCACCAGGTTCCAGGCCAGCTCGATCGCCAGTTCCTTGAAGTAATCGCCGAAGGAAAAATTACCCAGCATCTCGAAAAACGTGTGATGGCGCGCCGTATGGCCAACGTTTTCAAGGTCGTTATGCTTGCCGCCGGCGCGGACGCATTTCTGCGAGGTCACGGCGCGGGAATAGTTCCGCGCCTCGTTCCCGGTGAACACGTTCTTGAACTGAACCATGCCCGCGTTGGTGAACATCAGGGTCGGGTCGTTCAAAGGCACCAGGGGCGAGGACGAGACGATCTCGTGCCCATTGGCGGCGAAGTAGTCCAGAAAGGTCTGGCGAATGTCGTTGACGGTCTGCATGGCGGTTTATGTGGGTCCGGGCTCCCGGCGGATACAAGCGAATTTTCAGGGAAACCAGGGTTTTAACGGGCCGGCGTGAGACTGTCCAGCGACCACGCTCTGGCAATCCGCAGGGCCAGGAAACC
>JANQIJ010000100.1 GCA_028282185.1 Rhodospirillales bacterium | reverse complement strand
GCATGTCGGTTTTGTGGTGGCTTTTGTCCGGCTACACGATTCCGCTCATTCTCGCCCTTGGCGCGGCCTCCGTCATCGCCGTCATGGTGATCGCGCTGCGCATGGACGTGGTCGACCATGAAGGCCACCCGATCCACCTGAGCCCCCGGTTCATCACCTATCTGCCCTGGTTGGGCAAGGAAATCGTCAGCGCCAATATCGATACGGCGCTCGCCATTCTGTTTCCGCGAAAACGGGTCAATCCGACGGTCATTCGGGTGCCCGCCACCCAGGTTACCGAATTGGGCCATGTGATTTTCGCCAATTCCATCACCTTGACCCCGGGCACGGTGACCCTTGCCGTGGACGACCGGGTGATCACCGTCCATGCCCTGACCCGCGGCGCCGCAGAGGGCTTGAAAACGGGAGAGATGGACCGCCGGTGCACGGCGGTCGAGGGCGCCGAGAAGGCCGGAGACTAGCGCATGGTTTACGCCGTTGCCGCCGCCGCCATTCTGATCGCCATGATCCTCGTCCTGGTCCGCACTCTGCGCGGGCCGACGGTGTTCGACCGCATCCTGGGGGTCAACATATTCGGCACCCTGACGGTCATGCTGATCGCGGTCGTCGGTTTTCTGCAAGGCCGGCCGGAGTTTCTTGACCTTGCCCTGGTTTACGCGCTGATCAATTTTATCGCCACCATCGCGGTGACCAAGTACATGCGATTTCGAGACATGGGCCATGGCGAGCCGGCGGAAACCGACACGGGGGATATCTGATGGACGCCGTCGTGTTCGATATCCTGACCTGGCTGTTCGTCATTCCCGGCAGCCTGCTGCTGATCATCGGCGCGGTCGGCATGGTCACGCTGCCCGACGTCTTCGCCCGCATGCACGGCGCCGGGATCATCGACACGCTGGGTATCGAATTGATCCTCGTCGGCCTTATGTTCCAGGCGGGGTTGACCATCGTGACGGTCAAATTGTTCCTCATCCTGGTTTTCGTGTTCTACACCAGCCCGACATCGACCCATGCCCTGGCCCGGGCCTGCCTGCATGCCGGAGTCACACCGAAAGTCGACGACAAGGACAGCGCCCCCATTGGCGCGGGAGGCGGGTCATAGAAAACCTGATCGAAATGGTGCTGATGCTGTTCATGGCGGCGATGGCGATCGCCATGGCGCGGGTCCGCGATCTTTTCGCCGTGGTGATGTTGTCCGGCGTGTTTTCGCTGACCGCAGCGGCGATTTACGTCGTCCTGGACGCGGTTGACGTGGCCTTTACCGAAGCCGCCGTCGGAGCCGGGATTTCGACGGTCTTGATGCTGGCCACGTTGGCCCTTACGACGCGCGCGGAAAAGGCCAGCAGCGACCGCACGAAAAGCCTGCCGGCGCTGTTCGTCGTCCTGTTCACGGGCGCGATCCTGGTTTATGGCACCTTCGACATGCCGCATTACGGCGACAAGACCGCGCCGATCCACAGCCATGTGGCGCCGCGCTACATCGAAAAATCGGGCGATGAAGTGGGCCTGCCGAACATCGTCACCAGCATCCTGGCCAGCTATCGCGGCTATGACACGCTGGGCGAGGTCTTCGTCATCTTTACCGCGGCGACGGGCGTGTTGGCGATCCTGGGCCGGACCCGTCGCCGGCGCCGGAACGAGGCCAATGAAGACGCCCGACCGGCAACCGGCGGACCCGCCGCCGACAAGGAAGGCGCCCGGCCATGATGCATCAAAAGGTCGTGTTGCGCGTCGTATCCAAGCTGTTGATCCCACCGATCCTTCTGTTCGCGCTTTACGTCCAATGGCACGGCGATTTCGGTCCGGGCGGCGGCTTTCAGGCCGGCGTGATTTTCGGCTCGGCCTTCGTGCTCTACGCCATCCTGTTCGGCGTCGGGGTCGCGCGCCGGGTGGCGCCGCCCTGGTTGATGCGCCTATGCCTGGTCGCCGGTGTGCTGCTCTACGGCGGGACGGGCGTGGCGAGCTTGCTGCTCGGCGGCAATTACCTGGATTACAACGTGCTGGCCCATGACCCGCTGCACGGCCAGCATCTGGGAATAATCCTGGTCGAATTCGGCGTCGGCATCACCGTGGCCGCGGCGATGATCACCATCTTCAACGTCTTCGCCGGACAGTCAGGAGACGAGGAATGAGCCGATGGACGGCTTGAACTCGTTCTTTGAACCGCTGCAGGGCGCCTGGCAGGCCTTCGAGGCCTTCATGCTCAGCGAAGGATCGCCCGGCCTGTTCAGTTATTGGGTGATCATCGCCTTGATGATGGCGGGCTTCTACATCGTCATCGCCCATGACAACCTGGTGAAAAAGATCGTCGGCCTGAACGTCTTCCAGGTTTCCGTGTTCCTGTTCTACATCACGATGGCCAAGGTTTCCGGGGGCTCCGCACCGATCCTGGCCGAGGGCATCGAGCAATATTCCAACCCCCTGCCCCATGTGCTGATCCTGACGGCGATCGTCGTCGGCGTCGCGACGACGGCGCTCGGCCTGGCCCTGGTGGTGCGCATTCGAAATGCCTACGGCACCATCGAAGACGACGAAATCCAGGCGATCGAGGAAGGGGAAGACGCGTGACCGCGTTCTACGTGTTGTTCCTGTTCCTGCCCAACGCGGCGGCGATCGAACCGCATCTGTCGGCCCTGCAGGTCGTCATTCCGTTGCTGGCCGCGCCGATCTGTGTGGTCCTGCGCGACCCCAAGCTCAGCTGGCTCTGGGCATTGATCGTCAGCTGGGTGGTGTTCTTCATTTCCCTGGTGATCCTCGGCAAGGTCCTGGCCGAAGGGGTCATCACATACGAGTTGGGGGGCTGGCCACCGCCTTGGGGGATCGAATATCGGGTCGACGCGGCCAATGCCTTCGTCCTGGTTATCGTCGGCCTGATCGGCGCCATCACCCTGCCTTATGCCCGGGCCAGCGTCGCCCGAGAGATTCCCAAGGCACGGATCTACCTGTTTTACTTGATGTATCTGCTGTGCCTGACCGGCCTGCTCGGGATCACGGTCACCGGCGACGCCTTCAACCTGTTCGTGTTCCTGGAAATATCGTCGCTGTCGAGCTACGTGATGATCGCCCTGGGGTCCGACCGGCGGGCCCTGACCGCGGCGTTCCGCTATCTGATCATGGGCACCCTGGGCGCGACCTTCTACATCATCGGCGTCGGCATGATGTACATGATGACGGGTTCGCTCAACATGGCCGACCTGTCGACCCTGTTGCCGGCGGTCGAGGAGACGCGCACCGTACTTGCGGCCTTCGCCTTCATCGTCGTTGGCCTGGGCCTGAAGATGGCGATCTTTCCGCTGCATACCTGGTTGCCCAACGCCTATGCCTATGCACCGTCGGTGGCCACTGTGTTCCTGGCCTCGACGGCCACCAAAGTGGCGATCTACGCCCTGCTGCGTTTGGTCTTCACGGTTTTCGGCGGCACCACCCTGTTCGCCGTCACCGGGGTCCAGGAGGTCTTGATCATCCTGGCCCTGGCGGCGATCTTCGCCGCCGCCTTCGTCGCCGTGTTCCAAAACGACATCAAGCGAATGCTGGCCTACTCCAGCGTGTCGCAAATCGGCTACATGGTGCTCGGCATCGGCCTGGCGACGACCCAGGGTCTGACCGGCGGGCTGGTCCATTTGTTCAATCACGCGATGATGAAGGGCACGGCCTTCATGGCCATGGGCGCGATTTTTTATGTCATCGGCTCCGTCCAATTGAAGGACATGGCCGGCCTGGGCCGCCGCATGCCGATTTCCATGGCCGCCTTTCTGGTCGCCGGCCTGTCGTTGTTCGGCACGCCCGTAACCGTCGGTTTCATATCCAAATGGCAATTGGCCCAGGCGTCGTTGGCTCTTGGCTGGTGGTACATCGCGGTTGGCATCCTCTTAGCCTCGCTGCTGGCCATCGCCTATGTCTGGCGTGTGGTCGAGGTCACCTATATGGAACCGCCGCCCGAAGGCGCGCCCAAGGGCGAGGCACCGGTCTCCATGCTGGTGCCGATGCTGATCATGGCGGCGGCGACGATCTGGTTCGGGATCGACGGCGACACCACCTTGTCGGTCGCCCAGGCGGCGGCCGAGGCCCTGATGGGAGACCAGCCATGAGCGGCCTGTTGTCGCAACTGTCGCCGGCCGAACTCATGGAACTGGCCATCGCCCTGCCGGTGGCCGGCGCCTTCCTGGTCTTGGCGCTGGGCCGCTGGCCCAACGCGCGCGACGGCGCCAGTCTTCTGACCGGCTTCTGTCTGTTCTACGTCGTCTGTCAACTGTATCCGGTCGTCGCCGCCGGTGGCCGACCGGATGTCGAGCTTTTGGACATGGTGCCGGGATTGTCGGTGCATTTGACGCTGGAGCCGCTCGGCATGATCTTCGCCGGAATAGCCAGCTTCCTTTGGATCGTCACGACGCTCTACGCCATCGGCTATATGCGCGGCCACCACGAACAGAACCAAACCCGATTCTATTTCTTCTTCGCCATCGCCATCGGATCGGCCATGGGCGTCGCAATGTCCGGCAACATGCTGACATTGTTTGTTTTTTACGAAATCTTGTCGATTTCCACCTATCCGCTCGTCGCCCATCACGGGACCGAGGAAGCCAAGCGTTCGGCGCGGGTCTACCTGGGCGTCCTACTATCGACGTCGATCAGCCTGTTGCTGTTCGGCATGGTCTGGACCTATGTGCTGGCCGGTACCTTGGACTTCGTCGAGGGCGGCCTGCTGACCCGCGATCACATCCAGGGCCCCATGGTCGGGGTCTTGCTGGCGCTTTACGTCTTCGGCATCGGCAAGGCCGCGGTGATGCCGTTTCACCGCTGGCTGCCGGCCGCCATGGTGGCGCCAACGCCGGTCAGTGCCCTGTTGCACGCGGTCGCCGTGGTCAAGGCCGGCGTGTTTTCGGTCGTCAAGGTCGCGGTCTATGTCTTCGGCCTCGACATGTTGTCGTTCGAGCCGAGCACCGACCTGCTGCGCTACGCGGCGGGCTTCACGGTGATTGCCGCCTCGGTCGTAGCCATGCGCCAAGACAACCTGAAGCGGCGGCTCGCCTATTCGACGGTCAGTCAGCTGAGTTACGTCGTCCTGGGCGCCTTGTTGGCGACCAATACGGCCGCGCTCGGTTCGGCCCTGCATATCGTCACCCACGCCTTCGGCAAGATCACCTTGTTCTTCTGCGCCGGCGCGATCATCGTCTTCGCCCATAAGACCGAGATCTCGGACCTGAAGGGCCTCGGCCGCAAGATGCCCGTCACCTTCTTCTGCTTCTTCCTGGCGTCGATGTCGTTGATCGGTCTGCCGCCGATGGGCGGCATGTGGTCGAAATGGTTCATCGCGCTGGGCGCGGCGGAAGGGGAGATGCTGGTCTTCGTCGCCATCCTGATGATTTCATCACTGTTGAACGTGGCTTACCTGATGCCGGTCGTTCTCTACGGTTTCTTCGCCCGGCCTGCGGTCCATGTCGATCAACGCGACAACGATGACCACGAAGATCATGCGGCGCATCACGCGCCACCGGATCACCCCCTGTTGCGGCATCTGACCTTCGGGCGCGACGGCGTCACCGAGGCGCCGGTGATGTGCCTGCTGCCGATCGCACTGACGACCGCCGGCTGCATCCTGCTTTTCTTCTATCTGGACGCCATACGCCTGTTCCTTCTACCCGTGTTTGGAGGCTGACCCCCGATGAGCGAGCACCAAGGACAAACGAGCGGTACCCGCAAATACTGGCTGGACGACCCCGAGAACGTAAAGAAGATCGTGCGCGCGTTGATCGCCATTTGCGTCCTGCTGTTTATCGCCGACGGGTTCTACGAAAAACATTCCCACTTCGGGATTGAAAACCTGTTCGGTTTCTATGCCTTCTACGGCTTCATCATGTGCGTCGGGCTGGTCCTGGCAGCCAAGGTGATGCGCGTCCTGTTGATGCGCGACGAGGACTATTATGATCGAGATCGCTAATCTCAATCCGGGTCTCGTTCTGATCCTGGGGGCGCTGGCCGTCCCGCTCCTGCCGCAGGCAATCCGGCGGCTCTATGTCCTGGCCTTGCCCGTGGCCGGCTTTGCCTTGGTCCACCAACTGGCGCCCGGCACCCTGATCGCCGTCGAGGTCTTCGGCGTAACGCTTGAGCCGCTCGCAGTCGATCGGCTGTCCCTGGTTTGGGGCTATATCTTCAACATCGCCGCATTCCTCGCCCTGTTGTTCGCCTGGCACGAACGCGACACGATGCAGCAGTTTTCGGCCCTGATCTATGCCGGCGCCGCGATCTCGGCGGTGTTCGCCGGCGACCTGATCACTCTTTTCGTGTTCTGGGAACTAACCGCGATCTCGTCCGTGTTCCTGATCTGGGCCGCAAGGAACGAGGCCGCGTTCCGCTGCGGCATGCGCTATTTGATCATTCAGGTTCTGTCGGGCGTTATTCTGTTGGCCGGGACCCTGGTGTGGTACGCGGACACCGGATCGATCGACTTCACCCATATCGGCATCGACAGCTTCGCCGGCCAACTGATCTTCATCGCCTTCGGCATCAAATGCGCTTTCCCGTTGCTGCACAACTGGCTGCAGGACGCCTATCCGCAAGCCACGGTGACCGGCACCGTGGTGTTAAGCGCGTTCACGACAAAGCTTGCGGTTTATGCCCTGGCCCGCGGTTTCGCCGGCACCGAAATCCTGATTTACATCGGCGCGACGATGACCGCCTTTCCGATTTTCTACGCGGTGATCGAAAACGATCTCAGGCGCGTGCTGGCCTATTCGCTCAACAATCAATTGGGCTTCATGGTCGTCGGCATCGGCATCGGCACGGAACTGGCGCTGAACGGGACCGCGGCCCATGCTTTCAGCCACATCCTCTACAAGGCGCTATTGTTCATGTCGATGGGCGCGGTCCTGTTCCGCACCGGCACCTGCAAGGGTTCGGACCTGGGCGGCCTCTATAAATCCATGCCCTGGACCACCGGGTTCTGCATCATCGGCGCCGCCTCGATCTCGGCCTTTCCGCTGTTTTCCGGCTTTGTCTCGAAATCGATGATCCTGACCGCGGTGGCCGAGGAGCACCGCTGGTTCGTCTGGGGCACCCTGCTGTTCGCCTCGGCCGGCGTGTTCCACCATTCGGGCATCAAGATCCCCTATTTCGCGTTCTTCGCCCATGACAGCGGCTATCGGGTCAAGGAAGCGCCCTGGAACATGCTGCTGGCCATGGCGTTGACGGCCTTTCTCTGCGTCTTCATCGGCGTCTATCCGACGGCGCTTTACGACATCCTGCCCTATGCGGTCGATTACAAGCCCTACACGTCCTATCATGTGATCCAACAACTCCAATTGCTGATGTTCTCGGCCCTAGCCTTCACGGTGCTGATGCTCAGCAAGATCTATCCGCCCGAGCTTAAATCCACCAACCTGGACACGGATTGGTTCTACCGCGTCGCCGGACCGGCGGTCATCGGGCGCCTGATGCAAGCGATTTCGGTGACCGGCACGTCGGTTGAGAAGTTCGCCGCCCGGCGGGTCGAACAATTGATCGCCACCATTCACCACTACCATGGACCGGAAGGCTATTTGGCCAAGACACTGCACCTCAGTTCCATGGTGTTCTGGGTCGTCGCGGCGCTGGCCTTCGTCCTGGCCCTGGAGTTCTTTGGCCGCTGACCGCGCCAGCGGGACGGCGCGCCCGATCGCCGCATTGCCCCCGACAGGGTCACCGCGTCCGGCCGGCCCGGGCCGCGGCTGGGCTCAGCCCTGTTTGGCGCCGGGTCCCCATGGCGGCGGCGGCAATTCGTCGAACAACTGGCGCAGGCCGCCGGCCCATTGCCGGCTGATCATCTGGTAATAGGGATCGTTTTCCGTCATCCGCGCGGTGATCCCGGCTTTATAGGTATCCCGCTCATAGATCAGGATATCGATCGGCGGCCCGACGGACAGGTTGGACCGCACGGTCGAGTCCATGGACACCAGGGCGCATTTGGCGGCCGAGGTCAAATCCAGTTCCGGGGTCACAACCCGTTCCAGGATCGGCTTGCCGTACTTGGTTTCACCGATCTGCAGATAGGGCGTGTCTTCCGTCGCCTCGATGAAATTGCCGGCCGAATAGACCTGAAACAGGCGCATCCGCCGCCCCGTGATCTGGCCGCCGACCAGAAAGGTCGCCGAGAAATCTGCGTCCTGGCCTTCCGGCGCGTGGCCGATGCGCGCCGTCACCGAGCGCAGGGCCTGGCCGACGAGCAAGGCCGCGTCATACATGGTCGGCACATCGTAGAGCGTGCACTCCGCCTCTTCGGCTTCGCCCCGAAACCCTTCTTCCAGAAGCGTGACGACCGATTGCGTGGTGCCCAGATTGCCGGCGGAAAGAAGGCAGATCATGCGCTCGCCGGGCGTTTCGAACAGATGCAGCTTGCGGAACTTGGAAACCGCGTCGACCCCCGCGTTGGTCCGCGTATCGCCGGCGAATACCATCCCGTCTTCCAAGTAGATGCCAAGGCAATAGGTCATCGCCGATCCTCGTCTTCCTTGCCCCGGGCCTTCCTTACCCGGGGCTGACGAAGCGCGCAAGCACCATCGTCTGTGGACGAAGCGCCGGCGCGGACCCGTGTTATTGCGACAGGACCTGGACCTTGACGTCCATTTCCTCAAAACCGCCGCCCCGACGCTGGCCCCGCACCGGACAGGCCGAGGCATAGTCCAGTCCAAGGGCCAGACGAATGTATTCATCCGTGGCGCATTGGCGGTTGGCCGGATCGAAACTGACCCAGCCCAGGCCATCGACCAGAAGCTCGGCCCAGGCATGGCTCGCCAGGTGACTGTCGTTGCCCTGACCCGCCGCCAGGTATCCCGAGACATAGCGCGCCGGCAAACCGATGTAGCGGGCGGCGGCGATGAACAGATGGGCCTGGTCCTGGCAAACCCCCTTTCCGGCGGCGAGCGCCTCGGCGGCCCTGGTCTCCACCGTGGTCTGGCCCGATTGGTAGGTCACGCTCTCGGCAACCGCGTTCATCAAGGCATGGCCGGCGTCCAGGCTGCCTTGGTCGGCGGCGATTCGGGCCACCGGCTCGGCGAAGCCGGCAACGGCATCATCGGCTTCGGTCAAGTGGGTCGGCGACAGGAAAATTTCCGGCGGCAGGCCGTCGTCCAACGGCAGGACCCCGTTGGTCGAAACGGTTTCGACCTCGCCGGTGACGGTCACCGCAACTTCTTCATGGGCGCCGTCGAGTGTCGCCACATGGGCCGGGTTGTCGAATCCATCGGTCCAGGGCGTCAGCCGTCCGGAGACGGCGATGTCCCAGCGGCGAACCCGTTGCGACATGTCGGTCCGGGGCGTCATCCGAAGGTATTGGATCGAATGAGTCGCCGGCTGGGCGAACCTGAAATGTGTCACATGTTCGACGATCAAATGCATGCCGGTTGGTGCCTTCGCCTCAAGGGATCATCAGGAAGTCTTTCTGGATTTGCAGGCTGAGGCCGTGAATGCCTGCCCGGAAATCCTGCAGAAACCGGGTGATCCCGGACCGATAGATGCTGTCGATGCGCGCCGACTGAAGCCGCGCCAACAATTCCTCGGCCCGCGCTAAGGCCGGCGAGCGCGGTTTCAGGTGGCGCAGGATCGCCCGCGATTCCTCGACACAGGAAATCACCGCGCGGGGAATTTCCGGGTTCAAGATCATCAGTTCCGCGACCCGTCGGGGATCGATGTGGCTTTTGTAGATTTCTCGGTAAGCCTTGTAGGCGTTGACCGCGCGCAAAAGGGTGCCCCATTGATAGTAATCGAGGGTCGTCGTATCGCGCGCCGCCGCAGGGCCGTGCGGTTTAAAGGTATGGCCCCGGGCGGCGAGCAGCCGGATTGTGTTTTCCGCCCGCTCCAGGTACAGCCCCAGGCGCCAGAATTCAAAGGCCTCGCCCCGGCGCATGGTGCCGTCGGCCACGCCGCGGAACAGATGCGAGCGTTCCTTCACCCATTCCAGGAACTCGTGATGTCCCTGGTCGATCACCTGGTCGAACGAGATCTGCGAAATTTCCAGCCAGGTCTGATTGACCGTCTCCCACAATTCGGTGGTCAGGACATGGCGCGTCGCCCGCACGTTCTCCCGGGCCGCCCAAATGCAGGACCGGATGCTCGACGGGTTGTCCCGGTCAAGCACCATGAATTCCAGCACCGGGTTGGTGGTGAACACGCCGTGCCTGGCGATGAACTGGGCCCGCTCGTCGTCTGTCTGGAACAGGCCTTCCCACAGGCCCGTGGTCGTCCCCCGCCGGGCCGGCAGCAGCGACATGTAATACAGGCCCGTCAACAGCCGTGCGGTGTTCTCCGAGCGCTCCATGTAACGCGCCACCCAGAACAGGTTGTCGGCGGTGGATGACAGCATGATCAGCCATCCTCGAGAATCTTGGGTCCAGGCTCCAAGACCCAGGTGTCCTTGGTGCCGCCGCCCTGGGAGGAATTGACGACCAGCGATCCCGCGTTCAGCGCCACGCGCGTCAGGCCGCCCGGCACGACCCGGGTTTTCTCGCCGGACAGAACGAACGGCCGCAAATCCACATGGCGCGGCGCGATGCCCTCCTCGACCAAGGTCGGACAGGTCGACAAGGCAAGCGTCGGCTGGGCGATATAGTTGTCGGGATGGGCCTTGACGCGGTCCTTGAAGACGTCGCATTCCTGCTTCGTGCTGGCCGGGCCGACCAACATGCCGTAACCGCCGGAGCCGTGGACTTCCTTGACGACAAGTTCCGACATGTTGTCGAGCACGTATTGAAGGTGATCCGCCTGGCGGCAGCTATAGGTCGGCACGTTCTGCAGCACCGGTTCCTGGCCGAGATAAAAGCGGATCATGTCCGGCACATAGACGTAGGTCGCCTTATCATCGGCGACGCCCGTGCCCATGGCGTTGCATACCGTCACGGCGCCGCTTCTGACGACCGACAGCAGCCCGGCGACGCCAAGCGCGGAGTCCGGATTGAAGGCCAGCGGATCGATGAATCCGTCATCGACCCGGCGATAGATCACGTCGACCCGCCGGGGGCCTTCGGTGGTGCGCATGAACACCACCCCGGCATCGACGAACAGGTCGCGCCCCTCGACCAGTTCGATGCCCATTTCCGTGGCCAGGAAGGCGTGTTCGAAATAAGCGCTGTTGTACTGACCGGGGGTCATCAGCACCACGGTCGGGTTGTCCACGCCCATGGGCGCCACGGCCTGCAACGCGCGCAACAGGTATTCCGGATAACGATCGACCGGCGCAACCACCGATTGGGAAAACAAATCGGGGAACAGGCGCATCATGGTTTCCCGGTTCTCCAGCATGTAAGAAACGCCGGACGGCGTCCGCACGTTGTCTTCGAGAACGTAGAAGGTGCTGTCGTCGACCCGCACCACATCGACGCCGGAAACATGGGCGTAAATTCGCCCGGGCAAGTCCAGACCCAACATCTGCGGCTGAAAGGCCTCGTTGGTCATGACCAGTTCAGCGGGGACGATCCCGGCGCGGATGATTTCCTGGTCGTGATAGATGTCGTGCAGGAAGGCGTTCAAGGCATCGACTCGCTGGATCGCGCCACGCTCCAGTTGGGACCATTCCTTGTCGTCGAGAATGCGCGGGATCACGTCGAACGGGATCATCCGCTCGCCGCCGCCGTCCTCACCGTAGACCGTGAACGTGATGCCCAAACGTTCGAACAACAAATCCGCCTGATCGTTCTTGCGGTGCAGGCGGTCGATCGACTGATTCGTCAGCCAGGCCGAATAGTCGCGGTAGGCCTCGCGAACATGCCCATCGGCGGCATGCATCTCGTCAAAGGGAGCGTCGGGCGCGATGTCGCTCGATCTGGGCAAAAAGCACCTCCGTTCTTATGAACCGTATCATTATACTGAGGTCGATCAACCGGTTATCTGTGGTGGTGTCGGACAGCCGACAAAACGCGCCCAGACATGATAAGGAGGCCGCCATGTCCGACGCCGACGCCGGCATGAAAAAGGGCCTGACCCGATACGGCGACGATGCCTTTTCATTGTTCGTGCGCAAGGCCTTCATCAAAGCCATGGGGTTTTCCGACGACGCCCTGAATCGGCCGATCATCGGCGTAACCAACACCTTTTCCGCCTATAACGCCTGTCACATGAACGTGCCCGACTTGATCGAGGCGGTGAAGCGCGGCGTCATGCTGGCCGGCGGGCTGCCGATCGAGTTTCCGACGATTTCGATCCATGAAAGCTTCGCCCACCCAACCAGCATGTTCCTTCGCAACCTGATGGCCATGGACGCGGAAGAGATGATCCGCGCCCAACCCATGGACGCGGTGGTCTTAATCGGCGGATGCGACAAAACCGTGCCGGCTCTGCTCATGGGCGCGGCCAGCGCCGGCATGCCGGCGATCATGACCGTCACCGGCCCCATGGGCACGGGATCGCATCGTGGTGAACGGATCGGCGCCTGCACCGATTGCCGCCGGCTTTGGGCCCAGTTCCGGGCCGGCGAGATCGACGCCGCCGAGATCGAAGACATCTCCGGCAAGCTGGTGCCGACCGGCGGCACCTGCGGCGTCATGGGCACCGCGTCGACGATGGCCCTGATGACCGAGGCGCTGGGCATGATGCTGCCCGGCGGCGCAGCGATCCCCGCTTGGGCCGCAGACCGATTGCGCCACGCGGAAGCGACGGGGACCCGCGCTGTTGCCCTGGCCCGGGAAAAAACCGCGCCGGATCAAATCATTACGCAAGCGTCCATAAACAATGCCCTGACCACCTTGTTGGCCGTCGGCGGATCGACCAACGGCATCGTCCACATCACCGCCGTGGCCGGCCGGCTCGGCATCCCCGTCGACCTGGACGCTTTCGATACGATGGGGCGGAACGTGCCCATGCTGGTCGACCTTAAACCGTCGGGCCGGTTTTACATGGAAGACTTGTGGAAGGCCGGCGGCCTGACCGCGATCCTGCGCGAGATCCCGGACCTTCTGGACCTCGACTGCCCGACCGTTTCGGGCCGGACCTTGGGCGAAAACCTGGCCGACATGCCCGACGGCTGGCCGCAGGGCGTGGTCCGCCCGCGGGCCGATCCGCTGTTTGCCCAAGGCAGCATGGCGGTCCTCAAGGGGAACCTGGCGCCAAACGGTGCGGTCCTGAAACAATCTGCGGCGGACAAGGCGTTACTGACCCACGAAGGGCGTGCCGTGGTGTTCGATAACCTGGCCGACCTGGCCGCCCGGATCGACGACCCGGACCTGGAAGTCATCGCCAATGATGTCCTGGTGCTGCGTCATATCGGCCCCAAGGGCGCCCCGGGCATGCCCGAAGCCGGCTACATCCCGATCCCCAAGAAACTGGCCCATGCGGGGGTCAAGGACATGGTGCGAATTTCCGACGGCCGGATGAGCGGCACCGCCTTCGGAACGATCATTTTGCATGTCTCCCCGGAAGCCGCCCTGGGCGGGCCGCTGGCCCTGGTCCAGACTGGCGACCGGATTCGCCTGGATGCGCCGAACCGGCGCCTCGACCTACTAGTAGACGAGCCCGAAATGACGCGGCGGCGCGATGCCTGGACGCCGCCCCCGGCTCATGCGGGCGGCGATCGGAGCTATTTGAAGCTCTATCTGGACGAGGTCATGCAGGCCGAAGACGGCGCCGATTTCCGCTTCCAAAGGCCCTCGGTGAAGGATTGAGCATGGCCCAGGCGCCTATAAGCCTGCATAAGTAGTTGTTTTGCCGGATGACATTATGCATAGATAGAGGAAAGCAATTTTTTTGTTTTTTTTCTGAATATTGCTGGCATTTCTTTAAGTCGAATCGCGACCCAGAACAACGCTGCTCAGCCGGGTCGCGGCGCGTCGCCAGTCCGTTTCGCCGCAGTTTTGGCGGGATCGGGCCCCAGCGATTCCAACATCGTAACGGCCCATGCCGGCGGATGTTTGACGACCTTCAAGCGGCGACAGGCGGGTTTCGAGCCGCGCAGCCGCCGAGGCCGGGCCATGCCCGCCCACGATCCCGCCGCCAAACCCGGCTGGGCGGCTCTAATCATCTGAAATTTAATGTTATTCCGCCGCATCCGTGGTCGCCAGGTCGTAATTGACCGGGGTCGAATAAGCCGGATCGTCGTGCAGGGCCCAGTACATTTCCGTGACCCGCTGGGTCACCGGACCGGGCCCGTCGCCGGCACCCAGGACCTGTCCGTCAATGGCGCGCACCGGCATGATGCCGCCGGCGGTGGAACTGAGGAAGGCCTCGTCGGCGGATTTGATCTCCTCCGCGGTGATCCGGCCAAGACCGGCCTCGACATTCATCTCGGCGGCCAGCTCGATAACCGTTTGCCGGGTAATGCCCTCAAGAACCCCGCGGTCGGGTGACATTAGCTTTCCGTCCTTCAGGACAAAAATGTTCCAACCGCGGCCTTCGGTCACATAGCCGTCGGTATCGAGCAACAGCGCGTAATCCCCGCCCCTGTCGTAGGCTTCATAAAGGGCGCGGACGAAATCCAGACGGCCGAAGTTCTTCACCGTGGGATCGACCGCCGCCGCCGGGATGCGGATGGTTTCCGGGATGATCAGGTCACATCCCGACTGCATCTCGTCTTCGGTGATGATGCCGTGGAACGGCACGGCCCAGACCATGCAGCGGTTGTTCGCCGTGCGCAGGTCCTTGCGCGCGCCGGACGGCGTGCCCCGCGTCGCCAGGAAGGTGACCATCGAGGCCTGCAATCCTGCCTTGGCGACACAGGCGTGCAGCACTTCGGCCATTTCATCCCGGGTCATGCCCAGGTCGTAGCGCCTGATTTCAAGCGATTTCTCGAACCGGTCCAGGTGGTCTTTCAGACGGAAGAACCGGCCGTTCCAAACATGCACCGCGTCATAGCACATGTCGGACAGTTGAAAGCCCATGTCGGTCACCGGGATCGACAGGTCGCCGACCGGCATGTAGTTGCCGTCCGTGTATCCGACCCCGGCGGTTCCGTATCCTTTGTCCATGGTACCCATGCTCGCTTGTTCCTTCTCATGCCCACGGCCGGCGGGCGGCCAAAAACAGCGGCCGATCTTAGCCCAGCCGTGGCCGCGCGCAAGGGCCAGCGCAGGCCGGTCCGTGACACCAATGGGCGCGCCGCATAAGGCCGTCTTTTTGATTTGCTGCCTTGTTTTAGAGGAACGGCGGTTCGCCTCAGCGCTTGGTGCCGGGGTTCCAGGCCTTGACCTGGACCGGCTTGCCGGATTGGGTGACGAAGACCTTGGGCTTGACCACCTGATTGATCCCGGGCGTGTTCTCGCCACGGACGAAGGACAGGCGCATGGCGTCCAGGGTGATTTCCGTGCGAAGTCCCTTGGACCGCGCCTGTTTGTAGGCGCTGGTCCCCTTGGTGATCTGATTGAGCCGCTCCATCGAGGCATGGCCGAACCGCCGCCACAGACTTGTGAGGAAGCTGTCGATCTCCTGCGGGATGAACAGCTCGACCTCAATATTGGGGCGGCCGCGGGAAAAACCGGCGTAGATGTTCGGTTCCATGGGGCCCAACTCGTCGGCGACGAAGACCGCGGGCATCAGTTTCTTGCCGTTCTGCAGCACGGCGTAATAGCCCTGGGCCAGGAACAGCAGGCGCTGGAGTTTCTGCGGCTGCAGATATTCGTTCTGTTCCAACGCCGTGTCAGCGAACCAGAAGGCCACGTCGAAAGCGCTTTTCACGTCGGCACGCATGATCGCGAATCTCTCGGCCTTTCCTGGGTTGCGTTTCGCGGCCTTTGGCCGCCGCCGGTTGGCGCCAGTATGCTGCGCCATTGACCAACGAAATGTTAACACGGGATCGCCCGGCGCGGCAGGTCCTTTCGCGCTGCGGCGGGCGCCGATCAAACACGCCCCCCAAGAGATGGCCCGCGGGATCGAGTGGCGCCCGGCCGGCAAACGATTTGGGGCCAATAAATCCTTGGGGCACAAAAAAAGCCCCGATGGGACCAGACAGTCCGGATCGGAAGCTGCGCACCCTAAAGACGCATGCTCAATGACGCGCCCAACCGCGGCAGGGTGCCGTGAATGACCTGGGCGTTCAATTCGTATGTCGCGATCGCCTTGCCGACCAGACCGGCGAACATCTTGGCGCGGCCATCCTCATCGCGCCCGCCGGCGCCGGTTGCGGCGATTTCGCTTTCGACGATGGCGGCGAAGGTCTCGTTCGGCGCGGCGAACCGGCCACGCCCCAGGTTGGGCCGCCGACGGCGTTCCTCCGGCAGGGTTTGGCCCTGGTCCAGGTCGTTGTCCGGCGTGCCTTCGAAACCGAATTGCGCCGCCTCGAACGACAGGGCGTTGCCGGCGCTCAGTTCTTCGACGCGACCGGACCCTGCCACCGCCGTACCGGTCATACGCGCGGTCGCGACATTGGCGATCGCCGGTGCCGTCGCTTGGGCAATTTTGGCCATGATGACCTAGAAACCTCGCCGCTCCACGGTTGTTCTCGCCGTCGAACGGATGGTCTTGCAAACCTGACCGGGCCGTTTTGGCCGGGCCGTTGCCTGGGCTTTGCGCGGACCGGCGCCTAGACAGAGGCCGCGACCAACTCGAAAACCCTCGGTGCAACGCTGCTTTCCATCCGGCCGGGCGAAATCGGGGCGGATTTGGACGCAGTTACACCTATATGGAATAGAAAATAGCCCGAACACCGCCGAAATTCAAGTACTGGGCCGCCGGGATCGACGCCCCTGCTCAAACGCGTCAGCGCATCAACTCTTCGATGAAGGCCAGAACCCGCGCGCCGCCGTCATGGTCAAAGACATCGTTGTGCCCCGCATGTTCGAGCCAAACCGCCTGTTTCGGCTCTCGGGCGGCGGCGAACAGGCGTTTCCCATGGCCCACCGGGACGACCCGGTCTCTCAGCCCATGGATGATCATCAACGGCGCACCGACGCCGGGAATGCGATCCAATGACGGATAGCGATCGCGCGTCAACCAGCGGGCGGGCAGATAAGGGTAGTGATGCTGCGCGGCATCGGCCATGGAGGTGAACGGCGCCTCCAGAATCAAACCGGCCACGGGTGCGCCGGCTTCGGCCTGTTCCCAGGCCAGGCCGACAGCGACACCGGTGCCGAGCGATTCGCCGTAAAGCACCCATGAGCTGGGCGAACCGCCTTGGGCCGCGAGCCAGGCCAGATTGGCGCGTCCGTCGGCGTAGAGCCCGGATTCCGTCGGCGAGCCCGGATTGCCGCCATACCCACGATATTCCACCAACAGCATCCCAATGCCGGCGCCGGCGAACAACCGCGCCTTATGGGCGCGATCCGCGATGGTCCCGGCATTGCCATGGAAGTAGACCACCGTGGGTCGCCCGGGCGCCGGCGCGGCATACCATGAACGCAATTTCAGGCCGTCCTTCGTCGTGACCGAAATCTCTTCGACGTCGCTGAGACCGACCTCGGCCGGCGTCGTCATGACGCCGCCCGCCGGATACATCATTTGCCGCTGCAGCAAAAACACCAGAACGACGATGGCCGCGTAACCCACCGCTATAAAAACCAAGACCTGGCCCAGGCCCGACATCAGGATGCCCCGCAATCTCAAGACCGACCGGCGGCGGCCAAGGTCATCGCACCGCCGGTGCGGGCGGCACCGGCGCGGGGACGACCGGTGACGGGCCGGGGTTTGCGCTCGGCATGCCAAACAGCAGGCCCAGCGGCCGGGTTCCCGGCCGATACCCGGCCAGTGGCGCGCCCGGCTGACCGGCAACAGTGCCAGCGACCGGTTCGGGAGCCTCGCCCGCCGGGACAGCACCGGCGCGCGTCACGCCGCCAACACAGCTGAAGACAGCACCAATGGGCGTCGCCAGCGGGCATTTAAGGTAAGTATTGCCGCGATATTGGATGCCGCGCCCGCCGACCACGCAGGCGTCGCGGGCAATGCGGGCCACCGCCGCCGCGCTGGTCGAAGACTTGGCATAACAGACCACGACCTCGTCGCGAACACGGTCGGTCTTTGCGAAATCGGGATGGTCGCGCTGGAATATCGCCGGCTCATGCAGATGCGGGTCGGCCATGCCGCAAGCCGCAAGCACCGCCGTCGCGGCGACCACCGCCAGCCGGCGGAAACCGATCCCCGAAAGCGTCTTGCGCCGCTTGCCACCTTGCCCGTTCATGCCATGCCTATAGACCGTTTTCGCAGGTCCGGCAAACCGCGAAGCCCAGTCCGCACCCCGGCGGCAAACGCCCTATGGTGCCGCCTAGCGTCGCGATGACCCACGGCGCAACACTCCATGGTCAACGATCAATACATAAAATTTTATCCAAAATTTTTTCGAATCTACGAATAAATAATTGATTCGTAATGATTTTTAAAGCTCGATAAGGTCAAACCGTTGAACCGGCGGTGGGTTCAAAACGGCTCATGCCCGCCGCCCGAGAGGAAACGGAGACACCCATGGCACGGAAACGAGACAACGCGCACGACGATCTGGACGTGGCGGCGGCCCATCCGATCCGCACGGTCTTGGGCGTGCTCGGTGTGCTCTCCCTGGTTTTTGTCCTGTTGGCCCAGGCGGCGCGGCCGGCGCCCCATGAGAACAGCGCCGACGTCTTGGCGCGCTATCACGCGAACCATGTGGCCCATGCCTTGCCGGCCATGGATGCCGCACCGGGCGCGTTGCGCGGCAGCGGCGCGGTTTTCGGTGGCGCGTCTTTGCGCCACTACGCGGCCCGCCTCAAGGCGCCGACGCCCCCGGCCTTCGCCATGGGTCCACTACGAATCGGCATGACTTACGGCGATTTTCAAGACCTCGCCGGCGCGGCCTTGCAGGTCCACGCCAGCAAGGACGGCCCGATGGCGGTCCTGCGTCGGGGTGAAAACGTCTTCACCGCCTATTTCCCGAACACCCAGGACGACGCGCCGGCGACCCGTTTGACCTATATCCGCCGCTTCCAAGGGCAATCGGAAAAGCAGATCACCGCCTATCTGGGCGACCTTTGGGGCAAGCCGGCCAACACCTCCTGCCGCCGTTTGATCTTCGACAACGGCCAGGACTGCCGGTTCGATTGGTGGCCGATCAACGGCGTCAAGGTTGCCGTCCAGATGCGCCGCACCCAGGACGCGCCGCACGACCCGGCGATCATCGTCCTGCGTATCGACGCCACCGACGGCAACACCGGCAAACCCAAACGCCGCAACTTTCTACTGGCCGCTTTCTCCCGCTGATCCGCGCGCCCCCCGCCTTCGCCGAAGGCTTGGTTGACGACAATCCCCTCCAACCGACCGGCGCAGGCGATCCGTTTCGCCTGAAGAAGGCCACGCCCGGCGTCAGTTTGCTTGCCGGGCGGGTCGCCGGGCCCTATGTTTGGGCCAGCCGCGCGCTGGCAATACTGGCCGGTCCGCGGCGTTCCCGCCATACCCGCGATCATCCATGGGAGGAAACGATCATGCCGGACGCCAACGATTCCAGCCCCGCCGCCCGGCCGACCGGGGCCGCGTCGAAACCGTCGTTCAACTGGCAAGATCCCTTCGACCTGATGGGCCAGTTGAGCGAGGATGAGCGACTGGTCGCGGAAACAGCCCGCGATTACGCCCAGGAGAAGCTGATGCCACGGGTGCTTGAAGCGTTCCGCAATGAGACTTTCGAGCGCGAATTGTTCACCGAAATGGGCGAACTGGGTCTCCTTGGGCCGACGATCCCGGCGGAATACGGAGGCGCCGGCGTCAACCACGTCTGCTACGGGCTGATCGCGCGCGAGGTCGAACGCGTCGATTCCGGTTATCGGTCAAGTCTCAGCGTGCAGTCGTCGCTTGTGATGTATCCGATCTTCACCTACGGCACCGAGGAACAGCGGCAAAAGTACCTGGGCAAACTGGCAACCGGCGAGTGGATCGGCGCCTTCGGTCTGACCGAACCGGACCACGGCTCGGATCCGGGCGGCATGAAGACCCGGGCCGAAAAAGTCGACGGCGGCTACCTGCTGACGGGCAACAAGATGTGGATTTCCAACAGCCCGGAAGCCGACGTGTTCATCGTCTGGGGCAAGCTCGACGGCAAGATCCGCGGGTTCATCCTGGAAAAGGGCATGGACGGCCTGTCGGCGCCGAAGATCGAAGGCAAGTTCTCGCTGCGCACCTCGCTCACCGGCGAAATCGTCATGGACAAGGTGTTCGTCCCTGACGACAATCTGATGCCCGGCGCCTCGGGCCTGGCGGGTCCCTTCGGCTGCCTCAACAAAGCCCGGTACGGGATCGCTTGGGGCGCACTTGGCGCGGCGGAATTCTGCTGGCACGCGGCCCGGCAATACACCCTGGACCGGCAACAATTCGGCCGCCCGCTTGCCGCCAACCAACTGATTCAGAAGAAGCTGGCCGACATGCTGACGGAAATCACCCTGGGCCTGCAGTCCTGCCTGCGGGTCGGGCGGCTCTTGGACGAAGGCAACTGCCCGCCGGAGAACATTTCCCTGATCAAGCGCAACTCCACGGGCAAGGCCCTGGACATTGCCCGCATGTCCCGGGACATGCACGGCGGCAACGGCATCGCCGACGAATTCCATGTCATTCGCCACCTTGTTAACCTTGAAACAGTTAATACATACGAGGGCACCCATGACATCCATGCGCTGATCCTGGGCCGGGCACAGACCGGCATCCAAGCCTTCACCGCCTGACGGTCCGGCGGAACAGACCGTGGCGGCAGACGCGGCGTCAGGCGGCGGGCCGAAAAAGCGACCGTCGGAACAGCCGGGCGCGGACCAGATTTGGGCCGAGATCGTCAACCGCACGCCGGGCCCGGTTCGCCGCCCGGCCCTGTTCCTCGACCGCGACGGGGTGGTCGTCGAAGAGGTCCCCTATCTCCACCGGGTCGAGGACGCGCGTCTGGTCGACGGCGCGGTCGCCGCGATCCGCGCCGCAAACGCCCGCGTCCTGCCCGTCGTCATGGTCACCAACCAGGGCGGGATCGGCCTGGGGCGTTATGATTGGCCAGCTTTCGCGGGACTTCAGGATTGGATTTGGGAACAGCTGGCGGCGCGGGACGCCTTCGTCAACGCGGTGATGGCCTGCCCGTTCCACCCGGACGGCCAGGGCGATCTGCGCCATGCGGACCACCCCGACCGCAAGCCAAATCCGGGAATGTTGCGGCGCGCAGCGGAGTTACTGCCCATCGACCTGGGACAATCCTGGATCGTCGGCGACCGCGCGATCGACTTGGCGGCGGGGCGGGCCGCGGGTTTGGCCGGCGGAGTGCTTGTCGCCTCGGAACACACGCACGCGGCGGCCGACGCAGAGGCGGTCCATGACCTGGCGGACGGCCCGTTTCAGGTGGTCACCTGCGACAACCGGGACCATGTTCTGGGCGCCCTGTCGCCGCTGTTCTCCCATGCTTGAGGCGCTGCATTAAGACAGGCGGGCCAGAACCATGGGCAAAGACACCCCGTTCGTCGCCAGCAGGCCTATTCATTTCCGTAATGAATGTAATCCGCCCAGGTTCGCTCAAGGCGCTGCAAGGCCTGACAGACATCCTCGACCCGGGCCTCGTCGATGTAGTCGTTGAACGCCTTGGCATTGCGACCTTCCAGGATTTTCACCTGTTCCACCACCTCCCGCGCCTTGTCGGTCAACTGCACGGTGACCGAGCGCTTGTCGTGCTGCGAGCGCTCTTGGGTCAGATATCCCATATCGGTCATCTTCTTGATGTTGTAGGAGACGTTCGAGCCCTGGTAGTAGCCGCGTTCGACCAAGTCGCGGATCGCCATGGCCTCGTCGCCGATGTTGGCCAGCAACAGGGCCTGAACCCCGTTGAGGTCGCGCACGCCGAGCCGGTTCAGCTCCGCCCGAATGACGTCCAAAAAGCGCCGATGCAGACGCTCGATCAGGCGCGTCAGTTCTGAATACCCTCTCGACACCTTGGTCTCCTCTCAACCTACGATCCGGCGGCTCCGATCCAGTGGCCCGGCCGGTGATGCCGGTGTATGGTGCCACCATGTCTTTGAGCCGCAATAATAATCTTAATGGGGCCCGGCCATCGGTGACGGCGGTCACCTTTCTGGCCGCCTGCCTGTTGGCCTTGGGTGCCTGCGTCACGGACGGTTCCTCCACGCCCGCCGAAATCACCCAGGAAAACGCCAACAGCCGCGCCCAACAGTTGCTCCGCGTCGGCGACGCATCACGCGACGGCGGCGATGTCGCTTCCGCCCTCGCCTTCTATCGGCGCGCCGCCCGGATCAAGCCCGACTGGCCCGAAGCTCTCGACCGTGTCGGTCAGGCCGCCCTGGCCCTGGGCGAGCCCGGACAGGCGGCGGCCGCCTTCATCCGCCTTTCCGAGGTCGCGCCGGACAACGCCGACGCCGCCCTCAACCTGGGCAAGGCGCAGATCGCGCTCGACAAACCGAACGACGCCGACGCCGCGTTCCGCCGGGCCGCCGAATTGGCGCCGGGCGACCATCGTGCGGTCAACGGCCAGGGGGTGGCCGCCGACCTTTCCGGCGACCACGCGTCGGCCGCCGGTTTCTATCGCGCCGGCCTGCGC